>CBFDAN010000368.1:0-2121 GCA_965602815.1 uncultured bacterium | reverse complement strand
ATCTTCGGCATCCAGTCTGCAGGCAGCGACTACCTCGTCCAAGCATTCGAGAGCGGCGAGGATGTGCTGACCAAACCTCCGATCGCCGCCGACACCGTCGCGGATTCGATCAGCGCCGACCTTCCGCGTGACCGCATCAAGGCGATGGCCGCCGTAACGGAGACCGGGGGTGTGTATCTCCGTGTCTCCGACGACGAGATCCTCGCTGCCGTTCCCACGCTGGCTCGCGGTTCAGGCGTGTTCGCCGAACCGGCCGGTGCGACTCCCTACGCCGGTCTTGTGGCAGCAGCCGGCCGCGGACTCGTCGGACCCAGCGACCGGGTGGTGCTCCTCGCCACCGGAAGCGGACTCAAGGACGTTGCCTCGGCGATGAAGGCCGTTGCAGCGGTCGGGACCGAACCCATGCGCGTCGACCCGAACCTCGAAGCACTCAAAGCAGCACTGGAAAACTGAAAGGACCACCGGTCATGATCGATCTCACCGTCAATGAAGCCGTATTGAAGTCTGCCGTCCAGCAGGCCAAGGTGCGTGACTTCAAGATCCCGACTTTCAAGCAGATGCGAGACCCGAGCCTCATCCCCGACGATGTCAAGCAGCGCCTCGGGAGTGTGGGTCTGTGGGATCTCGACCCGCTCAACCTGTTCCGCATTACGTGGCACAACGAACCGACGCCGACCGGCGGTGGTTTCGGCGGCGTGAACTACCTCGAGGTTCCGTCAGCGATCAGCGGCGTCGATGCCCGGATCGTCATGCTCGAGGGCAAGTGGTTCCCGACCGGTGCCCACAAGGTCGGGGCTGCGTTCGGTTGCCTTGCACCACGTCTCGTGAGCGGCCAGTTCGATCCGGCGACGCAGAAGGCCGTGTGGCCATCGACCGGCAACTACTGCCGTGGCGGTGCATACGACTCGAACCTGCTGGCATGTGAATCGATTGCCATCCTCCCCGAGGGCATGAGCGCCGAGCGCTTCCAATGGCTCGAGAGTGTGGCAGGCGAGATCATCAGGACACCGGGCAGCGAGTCGAACGTCAAAGAGATCTTCGACAAGTGCAACGAACTCAGGGCTTCAGGCCAGGACCTCGTCATCTTCAACCAGTTCGACGAGTTCGGGAACTACCTGTGGCACTACTCGGTCACCGGGCCCGCCATGGTTGAGGTGCTCAACGAGGTGATGGGTCCGAACGACCGTTTCGCGGGTGTGACGCTGACGACGGGTTCGGCAGGGACGATCGGTTCCGGCGACTACCTCAAGCAGCTCTACCCGAACTCGAAAATCGCAGCCGGTGAAGCCACTGAGTGCCCAACTATGATCTACAACGGATTCGGCGAACATCGCATCGAGGGAATCGGTGACAAGCACATTCCGTGGATCCACAACGTGCGCAACACCGACATGGCTATGGGGATCGACGACGAGTCCTCGATGAGCCTCGTGCGGCTGTTCAATGAGCCGGCCGGCCTGGAGTATCTCGCTGACCAGGGTGTCCCTTCCGACTTCATCGAGAAGGCTCCGCTGCTCGGGATTTCGGGTGTGGCGAACATGCTCATGGCGATCAAGTTCGCCAAGTTCTACGAGCTCACCGGGAACGACGTCGTGATGACCCTCGGAACCGACTCGATGGAGATGTACCAATCACGTCTTGGCGAGCTCAACGAGGAGCGCGGCGAGTTCACGTCACTGGACGCCGCTGCCGCCTACGGCCAACACCTGATGGGGCAGAGCATCGCGCACGTTCAGGAACTCGGGTACTACGACAAGAAGCGGATCCACAACCTGAAGTACTACACGTGGGTCGAGCAACAGGGCAAGACCTACGACGAGATCCAGGCGCAGTGGTACGACCCGGACTATTGGACCAGCATCCAGGTGATGGCCGATCCGATCGACGAGATGATCGAGGCCTTCAACGCGCAGGTCGAGCAGGCGTAGATCCACACCAGTATCACACCATCCGAGAGGGTCGTCCGCCTTCGTGCGGGCGGCCCTCTCCGTTGTTCCTGGAGGCGCCGAGCGACGTGGCGACGGAATTTCGTTCCCAGAACGCGAATCTTGTGGCAGAATCATCGAACCAGAGAAGGGAGGTGGTCCAACTTGAGTGAATGTTTGTACAGGACCCTGGAGG
>CBFDAN010000367.1:0-2126 GCA_965602815.1 uncultured bacterium | reverse complement strand
AGGTCGGACAGCGGCAGTTCGCTCCGCACGAGAGAGCGCCGACCGTCGCTCGAGTACACGAGTGCATCAGAGTCTCCCGTCTGCAAAGCGCCTGCCGTACCGATGAAGAGGCCGTCGGCAAGCGCAGCCAGGACGAGAACGAGGAAGACGATGAAACCGACCGCGCCGATGATCGATCCCCAGCGACCTCGTCTACGGCGGATTTCGGCGAGAGCGAGCTTCATCAGTTCGTTCCCTGTGCTGCGGCAGCTGGCTCAGCCCGCGCGATACGGCGGATCGACAGCAGCCCGGCCAAAACCGAGAAAACGAGGACGGCGAGAGTCACCACGACCACAAGCCTCGTGTCGACCGACAAAGGAAAGGCGGGATTGGAGCCCAGCGTGGCGATCCAGAGCGCCACCGTCGCAAGCAGCGAACCGAGTAACACGAGGATCACGATCTGAATGATCAATGACCACGCGAGATAGCCAGTCCCGGCGCCAATCGCCCGAAGCGTCGTGAAGCTGCGCATCTTCTGGACCGTCAGGATCAGGAAGAAGAACCCAACGACGAGGACCACAATCCCGAAGGTGATGCCAACGATCAGGGCGAAGCTTTGGCTGATTGACTCCACTCCGGGGGTTCCCGCCGCAGCGGCTTCGCGATCAAGGCCTTCGACACCAACGACCGAAGCCGTGATGCGGTTGCCCACTTCCGCAGCGTCTTCGCCGGGGCCCGTATCGGCGCCCACCAGCGATAACGGAACGTACGGCGTCCCCGGGAACTCAGCTTCGTAGATGGCCGCCCACTCCTCAAAGCTCAGATATGCCGTCGCGATCACGGCGTACCTCACGTCCCGGACGTAGCCGACGATCTCGAGTTCCGTGCCGCTCGGGACCAACGTGATGGTTTCGCCGATCTCGAACCCCTCGGATACACCGGATTCGTCCACGACCACCTCACCTCTGCTGGGAGAGCGGCCCTCCACGATTGGTTCGGGCCCTCCGGGCCCGTCGAGGTCAACTCCCCAGAGCGAGATATCCGTGAGGCTTCCACCCACCTCGGCAGTGAGGGTCAGTTCACCTATGGGGGCTGCTGCTGACACGCCCGGCACGGCTGCCACCTGGCCGACAACGGACTGCTCCAGCCGGCTCGCCTGGAGATTTCTTCTCGCGGTGTCCTCATACACCAGAACTTCGGCCGAGTTGTTCTCTATCGCTCCAACGAAGAACCCGAGCAGCGTTGCCGAAAGCGTGTTGAGAAACAGCAGGAGAAACACGAGGAGCGCGATCGCTCCGGCCAGCAGGCCGAAGCGCAGTTTGGAACGCCAAAGATCTCGGAGAGCAACGAACATGGGGCTGCATGGTATGGAGCTATTCGGCCGAACAGCGCACTTGGCATCCTGGCACCTGCTTCGTGTTGCTCCCACCAGTCGCTGTGCGTCGGTGAGCCGAACCACGATGTCGAACCGAGCGTCCGGCCCGACTTTCCAGCTCGGAATGTGACAGCCGCCGCAGGGGTTTCAGCCTCTACGTGTGATCAGGGCAGAAGAGGAGCCGCAATGAACCGACAGGACTTCCCAGCGCCGACCGAGGGATTCGTCGTGACCCACATGCTGATCGTCGACGATGTCGATCGTTCGGTTGACTTCTATGTCAATGCGCTCGGAGCCTCCGACCTCATGCGCGTCCCGGACGGGCCGGCGATCCTCGGATTCGCCAATACGTGGATCATCGTCAACGTCGGTGGAGGCCCAACCGAAGACAAACCGACTGTCGTGCTCGCACCCCCCGACGACCCCGATCGGATCGACAGCTTCATGAACATCCGCGTCGCCGATATCCAGGCTATCTACGAGGAGTGGAGCGCGGCCGGTGCCGTGTTCTTGACTCCTCCGCAGGACCGTGGGGGCGAAATCCGCTGCTACATCCGAGATCCGGACGGCTACCTGATCGAAGTCGGGCAGTCGACCGGAGTTACCAGCTCGGCCGAGTAGCGGCGCTCGCGAACATTCACGGGCAATTCGGACGAAGCGGAACGGCACGCCACCGCTACGCAGACAACTCGACCAGCGGCAGCGTGACGATGACGGTGGTGCCTCGACCGGGGGTGCTCGACATCGCGATCGTCCCTCCGTGAGCCTCTAC
>CBFDAN010000366.1:0-2128 GCA_965602815.1 uncultured bacterium | reverse complement strand
AACAAGGGATCGACCAGATCTTGCGGGTCGTCACCTGGCTGCTGATCCCGATCGGCGGTCTGCTGTTCTGGAGCCAGATGCAGACCGACCGGTCGCTGAGTGAGGCACTCGTCTCGACCGTGGCCGGCGTCGTTGGCATGGTGCCGCAGGGCCTGGTCTTGCTGGTCTCGATGGCATCGGCTGTGGCGGTGATCCGTTTGGGGCAACGGCATGCGCTCGTTCAGGAGCTTCCGGCCGTTGAGACCCTGGCGCGAGTCGACATCGTGTGTGTGGACAACACGGGCACCCTCACGACCGGACACATCCGCCACAGCGAGACGGTCGTACTCAACCACCGAGATCCGGCCAACCTCGCGGGCGCAGTCGCTGCCATCGCCGCCGCCGACCCCCACCCGAATCCAACGATGCTGGGGGTCGCCGAGGCCTATCCGGACGACCCGGGATGGAGCGTTGAACGGTTCGTACCGTTTTCCTCAGAAAGGAAGTTCTCCGCAGTGAGGTTCGCCGACGGACGCTCATGGGTCATCGGGGCGCCAGAGATCGTGTTCGGAGAGCGGGAATCTGACCTGGCCAAACGACTCGACACTGTGGCGGCGACCGGTCAACGAGTCCTACTCGTGGCTTCAACCGACGCACCTCTGCCATCGAGCGACGGTGTGCTCCCGGATCGGCTCGAGCCGGCCGGCTACCTCACGTTTGCCGAAGAGATCCGTTCCGATGCATCCGACACGGTTTCCTACTTCATCGAGCAGAACGTGTCGCCGAAGGTGATCTCCGGCGATGCGGCAGCGACCGTGGGTGCGATCGCGGACGCAGTCGGCATCCCGAATGCGGACCAAGCCTTGGACGCTCGGGATCTTCCAGAGCCCGATGCCCCGGAATTCGGCCGGGTCGTAAACGATGGCTCGGTGTTCGGCCGAGTCATCCCCGACCAGAAACGCCACATGGTGACCGCGATGCAAGATGCCGGGCATACCGTGGCCATGACCGGAGATGGCGTCAACGACGTGCTCGCTCTCAAGGGCGCGGACATCGGGATCGCCATGGGCTCAGGATCACCGGCTACCCGAGCCGTTGCCCAGATCGTGCTGCTCGACAATCGGTTTGCGTCGCTGCCATATGTGGTCGCAGAAGGTCGACGCGTGATCGCCAACATGGAACGGGTGGCATCGCTCTTCGTGACGAAGACGGTCTACGCGGCCATCCTTGCGGTTGCGATCGGCATTGTCGGCTGGGCATTCCCGCTCCTTCCTCGTCATCTCACGCTGATCGGATCGCTCACGATCGGCATCCCGGCATTCTTCCTCTCGTTTGAGCCGACCGACGAGCCGGTGAGGTCGGGTGCGTTCAGCCGCATCATGCGGTTTGCCGTGCCATCGGGGATCGTCGCAGCTGCGGCCGCCTACGGCGTTTATAGCGCGGCGCGTGCGATCGAGGGTGATCTGACAATTGCCAGGAGTGCGACCACGATCACGATGGTGCTCGTCGGCATGTGGATCCTCATCGAGTTGGTGATCCCCCTCACGCCGAGCCGGATAGCGCTTGTCGGAGCGATGGTGGCCGCATTTGCGCTGACGTTGATTGTCCCATTCGGTCGCACGTTTTTCGATCTGGTGATCCCGCCGCTCGACATCATCGGCGTGATCGCGGCCATAACCATCGTGGCTGCCATCGTTCTTCACGTGGCGCTCCGCGTGGTCGACCACCACGAAGGGCCCTGGGTACCATGGCTGCGGGCCGACGAGGAGAACGGGTGACGGCGAACCGGATACCGACCACGCTCAGCCGCCGCGAACGATTCCTGAAGAACATTGCCGGTCTCGCAGTCCGTCTCATCTACCGCAGTGTTGAGGTCCGCCAACTTGCCGGCGAGACCGCAACCGGTCCCCAGCTGAGCGTCTCCAACCACTTCGGTGGTTTCGCAGATGCACTCATCCAGGCGTACGCCCTTGATCGGGTCCCGCGATTCATCGCACGAGATGTGATCTGGCGGTACCCGGTGGCGAAGCAGGGAATGGAACTCGTACGGGCGATTCCCACCCACAAGCCGGAGGACGAAGGACCTGCCGGGAACGATCAGATGTTCAGCTCAACGTACGAGGCGCTCGGCGAGGGTGACCTGGTGATG
>CBFDAN010000365.1:0-2149 GCA_965602815.1 uncultured bacterium | reverse complement strand
CTTCCTGGCGTCGCGAGGGCGCCATTTGGCATCGGCTTGCTCATCGTGCGTGGCGCCGCCCCGCAGGACAGCGAGTCATTCATCGACGGTATTCCGGTGCCGCTGATCTACCACTTTGGCGGCCTCACCAGCGTCTACAACTCGTACATGCTCGAGAAGATCGACTTCTACCCGGGCAACTTCTCGGTGCGCTACGGCCGGCGCACCGGCGGTATCTTGGAAGTGACGACTCGTGACCCGGCACGGGATCGCGTTCATGGGGTGGCGGAGATCTCGATCATCGATACGTTCGTGACGGTCGAAGCGCCGCTCACCGACAAGATCAGCATCTCCGGTGGGCTGCGGCGCAGCTTGATCGATCTCATCTTGCCGTCCGTGCTTCCCGATGACATCGGCGTCCGACAGGCGCCGGTCTACATCGACTATCAGTTCAAGCTGAACTTCCTACCCACCAAACGAGATCGCGTCCGCATTTCGGCGTACGGGTCCAACGATCGGCTCGAGCTGATTCTGGAAGAGGCTGCAGGCGACGATCCCGCTATTCGGGGAGACACCGCCTTGGGGACCGCCTTCTACAACAACCAAATCGACTGGACCCGCCGCCTCGGAGACAAGGCCGAGCAGGAGCTGGCGTTCAACGTGGGGCCGAGCAAGATCAACTTCTCCCTCGGCGACGAGTTCAGCCTCGAAGGCACGTTCATTCAAACCTACGGGCGCGGCGAGTGGCGCTATCAAATCACCGACAAGGTCCGGCTCATTACAGGGTTGGACGTGTACACCGCCCCCATCGACCTCACCTACTTTGGGCCGTCGCCTGGAGCTTCGGAGGGCGCCGGCAGCCAGCAAGGGTCGCTCGCGGGTCAAGACCAGGTCTTCGCTGACGTCGACACCACGATCTTCCGTCCGGGCCTCTATCTCGAGTCGAACATGCAGTTGGGCAAGCTCACGCAGCTCATCCTCGGCCTCCGCATGGACTACTTCAGCGGCATCAGCTCGTTTTCCGTCGACCCTCGCCTGACTACGATCTTTACCGTCGCTGAAGACATGCGGGTCAAGCTAGGCGTGGGGATCTTCAGTCAGCCACCGGAGTTTCAAGAGTCCGACGTGTCGATCGGCAATCCCGATCTCGACCCGATCAAGGCCGTTCACCTGGGCCTCGGCTGGGAGTACGACGCGGTTCCGGGCGCTCGGTTCGGCGTCGAAGGTTTCTACAAATACCTCTGGGACCGCGCGATCGCCACTCCCAACGGCGAGGCGCCGTTCTACGTGACCGGCGGTATCGGACGGATCTACGGGGCTGAGTTCAGCGTCAACATTCGTCCAACCACTGGGCGGCACTACTTCGGCTACCTTTCATACACGCTGTCGCGAAGCGAGCGAAAGGATGGCCCTCTCGAACCTTGGCGCCTGTTCGACTTCGATCAGACGCACATCCTCACGGCCGCGTTCGTCTACAACTTCCCGCGCAACTGGGAGATCGGCGGCACCTTCCGGGTGGTCAGCGGCAATCCGTTCACGCCCGTCATCGGATCGATCTACGATGCGCTGAACGATGTCTACATCCCGATCGACGGTCGGGTGAACAGCCTGCGAAACCCGCTTTTCCATCAGCTCGACATTCGGATTCAGAAGAAATGGATCTTCGAAGGCTGGCGGCTGGCGGTGTTTCTCGACATCCGGAATGCCTACAATCAGCAAAACCAAGAGGGCATCATCTACAACTACGACTTCAGCCAGCAGACTCCCCTACTCGGGCTGCCGATCATCCCTGCGCTGGGGATCCGGGGGGAGCTATGAAGCGGATCCTGGGTTTGATTGCGTTGCTCTTGGCGACAGCGTGCAGCGAGAGCTTCCTTCCTGCGTGGGCGGTGACCGACCTTCGTGCAGTGGCCGCTCCGGTCGAGGTCGAAGGCAAGCCTGGGCGCGCACGGCCCGACCCCGAGGACCGCATCCAGGTTTCGATCCTCGTGGTCGATCAGGGCGCACCGCCGTCGGATTCGCCGGGGGTGCCGGCGTTGACGCCACCGTCGTTGCAGTGGTCGTTCATCGCCTGCGTTCCGCTGCCCACCCTCATCGGTCCACCGATCTGCCAGACGCCGATTCAGCCTTGCGATGGCTGTGAGGGAACCCCGCCGAGCGATCCCCTCGC
>CBFDAN010000364.1:0-2172 GCA_965602815.1 uncultured bacterium | reverse complement strand
TCGGATCTCACGTCTCGGATCTCACGTCTCGGATCTCGGGCCTCCTATCCGCCCACCAGGTCCCACATCCCGCGGTAGCGGTTTGACGTCTCCAACAACTCCTCGTGTGTTCCTCTGGCTTGGATCTCGCCGTCCTTCATGACGATGATCTCGTCCATCCGGTCGAGGCCGACCGGTCGGTGGGTGATCAGCACGAGGGCGCGGTCGTTTGCGGCATCGAGCAGATCATCCATTACGGCCTCTGCGGTCACGGGATCGAGACCCGAGATGGGTTCATCGACCACCAGGATCGGAAATTCGGCAAGCAAGGCTCGGGCCAGCGCCAGCCTTCTGCGTTGACCGCCCGATACCGCCTCGCCACCCTCCCCGACGTCGAAGTCCAGAGCGTCGGGAAGTTCGTCGACCCACTGCCCGAATCCGACCCGATCGAGGACAGCTCGAACGTCGTCGTTCGATGCCTCCGGATCACCTATTCGGACATTGCCAGCGATCGAGCCACGAAAGAGGAAGGCACGGTCGTCCTCGTACCCGACGACGGCCCGGAGTCCATCCGGATCTGTTTCGCGCAGATCAACCCCGCCCAGTGAGACCACTCCCTCATCGGGGTCGCGGAATCGGCACATCACGTGCGCAAGCGTGGTCTTGCCGGCGCCGGTCTCGCCGACAATCCCGATCCTTGCACCCGGCCGGACGGCGAGGTCGATCGGGCCGAGGATCCGATCGCCGCCCGGCGCGATCACGACCGCCCCTTGAACGTTCAGCGTCGCATTCGGAGGGATCGGAACGGGCTGCTCCGGAGTAGACGTCGGCGACTCCGCGTCGTTGACCTCGAACAGGCGATCAGCAGCTCCGAGCGAACGCCCGAGCCGCTCGAACGCCGATGGGAGCGGGGCAACAGCCTCGAACGGCGTGATGGCGAGCATCGCAAGTACCGCAACCATCACTCCGTCGAGCGACCCGCGATTCACCGCCGCCGCAGAGACCCACAGTGTCCCGACAAGTGCAGCGCCGACCAGCACGAGAATCATCGCGTCTCCGAAACCGTGGAGCCACGCCGTTCTCCGCTCAGCCGCCGCCACGCCAATGGTTGCCTCATCCACGGAGGCGAGCATCCGATCCTCCTCACCCAGAGCGACGATCGCCTGTGCTCCCTCGATCGTCTCAACGGTTCGACCGATCAGCCGACCCCGTTCGCCCGAGACGGCACGGCCGGAGGCACTGCCTGCACTTTCGGTGACCCAGGGAACCAGGAAACCTGCAGCGAGGAGCGGAATCAGAATCGTAGGAACCGACGCCGGGAGCCAGAGCAGTGCCAGCAAGAGCGTCAGTAGAGCAACAACGATGGCAATCAGCGGCGGAGCGATCACTCGGACGAAGACATGTTGGATCTCATCTACGTCCTCGAGAACACGCCCGACCAGGTCTCCGGCGCGGAACGACGCCACTCCCGCAGGACCCAGCCGATGGATTGCTCGGGCGATGCGAGATCTGAGGTCGGCAAGGAGATGGAGGCTCAGGTCGTGTGAGACGAGCCGTTCGAGATATCGAAACACGGCTCGAGCTATTCCGAAGAACCGAACGCCGACGATGGCAAGTGTGAGATCGAGGAGCGGTGGATGCAGCGCCGCTGAGGATATGAGATAGGCAGAGACGGTGAGCAAGCCGATCGAGGACGCTATCGATGCGACACCAGCGGCAATCGAGGCGAGAAGCCGCCCCGGGTACACGCGGAGTGATTCAATGAGGCGGATGAAGCCATTCATCGCAACTCCCTCGCCGTCGGCGCGACGATGCGCCCGTGATCGACGCCGACGACTCGATCGGCGAGGTCCACCAACACCCGCTGATGAGCGATGGTCAGCACGGTACGGTCCGCAGCAATTCTCTCGAATGACGCAGCGATCCGGAGCTGCGTCACACTGTCGATGCCTGCGGTGGGTTCGTCGAGCAGGAGCACATCGGGTGCTCGGACAACGGCACGTGCGAGTGTCACCATGCGCCGCTCCCCGTGACTCAGTCCTGCACCTCGTTCGCCGATGACCTCGCCGAGTCGAGGAATGAGGTCTTCAGCACCGACAAGCTCAAGCGCGGTAGCGATTTCGTCGTTGCTCGAACCGGCCGCGCCGAGCCGAACGTTGTCGAGAATGGTCCCGGCTACGAGGAACGGCTCTT
>CBFDAN010000363.1:0-2180 GCA_965602815.1 uncultured bacterium | reverse complement strand
TGCCGTTGGGGGACAGCTCGATCCAGATTGTCGAGCGCCTCGACGCTCAACAGATCGACGCACAGCAGCGCCTCGAGGAGTCGTGGGGGGCCGTTCGGGACTACCTGACCGACGTCTTCGACTGGTCGGGGCTCAAGGGGATCGAAGCGGAGGAGCTCACCGTCTTCCCGGGGATGGACGAGCTGTTCTCGCTCGCGAGCGTTCGCGATCACGCCGAATCGGGGAAGTACGACGCGATCATCGTCGATTGTGCCCCGACCGCGGAAACACTCCGGCTCCTCAGCCTGCCCGAGGTGATGTCGTGGTACATGGACAAGATGTTCCCTGTTGGGCGGCGCGTCGCGAAGGTTGTTCGGCCCATGATCAGCCGTGTCTCGTCGATGCCAGTTGCGGACGAGGAGGTGTGGGACTCGGTGGCCCGGTTCTATGAACGCCTCGACGGTGTACGCGACATCCTCGGGGACCCGGAGATCACGTCGGCGCGACTCGTCATGAATCCTGAAAAGATGGTGATTGCCGAAGCCCGAAGGACCTACACCTACCTCGGTCTGTTCGGGTATGCCGTTGATGCGGCAGTCGTCAACCGGGTGCTTCCCGACGTCGTGACCGACCCGTACTTCGAGCGGTGGCGCGAGATCCAAGCGGAGCACCTCGAGTCGGTGGAGGAAGGGTTTGCCGACATCGACATCCGACATCTCCGGTTGTTCGACGAGGAGATGGTGGGCGTAGATCGTTTGCGCGTGGTCGGGAACGAGCTATTCGGTGGGGCGGATCCGACCGAGCGACTCTCGGAGGGCCGGCCGTTCCGCGTCGAGGACGATGGCGACAACGTTGTGATGATCGTCGGGATGCCGTTCGCCGAACACTCGGAGGTCGATGTGATGCGCCATGAAGACGAGTTGTTCGTCACCGTAGGTCCGTATCGCCGGTCGATCGTGCTTCCCGATTCGCTCCGCAGGAGGCATGTGCTCAGGGCCAAACTTGCGGCAGGTGAACTCAGGGTGACATTCGGGACGGTGGAATGATGTGGGATCGCTTTTTCGAGCAGCGACCGATACAGAACGGCTTGCGGCGTGCCGGAATCCACTTCGCCAAGGCGGCCTACGAGGTCGTTGGTGGGGTTGCTGCATTCGTCGATGAAGTGGTGTCGGTAGTGACGGAAGATGCGCCAGATGAAGACGGCGACACATCCGGGCCCACAAGAATCGAGATCGAATAGCGAGATCCGAGACTCGAGACTCGAGATTCCTCGGTCTCATGTCTCGAGTCTCAGATCTCCCTACCCGCCGAACGCGACCCAGTCCACGGTTTCGAGGGTGTCTGTGTCGCTCACCATCACTCCCGCGTCTGAGACGGTCACGAGGTTTCCGTTGATGACGAGGGAACGCCGGATCGGCATCCACCACTTGGATCCGTCCGGATCGTGCGAAACCACGCCGGTGTCGCGGATCCCGTCTTCGGTGACCTTCAGCACGAGTGCTCCGGTGGGTGAGAATCCGGCTTCGCCCTCGTCCCAGCGTTCGTAGGGGAACACCGTCAAACCGGTTGACGGATCGTGGAGGAACGCGTGGTGGTCCCACTCAACCTCGGAGTGCGCGTTCTCCATCGTGTACCGATCGATACGTGCCGGATCGTCTGGGTCTGAAACATCGAACAGTGAAGCCTGGAGGCCCCGGACACGGCCATCGAGGTCGGCGTCCTGGCCGACGCCGAGGAGCGCATCAGCACCAACAGGATGCAGGTAGGCGGAGTACCCGGGGATCTTGAGTTCACCGCGGACTGTGGGCCGCTCGGGATTCGAGAGATCAATCACGTACAGCGGGTCGATCTGCCGGAACGTTACGACGTAGCCGAGGTCGCCGAAGAACCGAACGGAGTAGATCCGCTCGCCCCGACCGAGCCCGTTGACACTCCCGACCGTTCGCAGTTCGTCGCCGTCGGTGGTGAGCACGGTCACCACCGACTCCGACTCGGGGCCGTCCCACCACTCGGGGGTGTCGGTGGATGCCACACGGAGGAAGCCGTCGTGTTCCGACATCGACCACTGGCTGAGCATGTAGCCCGGCACGGCTCCCGATGCCCGATAGTCGGCGCTGCGGTCCGAGAGGGCGAACTTATGGATCATGGTTGTCGTGCCGGTGGCACGTTCTCCCTGCTCGAACACGATGGGGTCGACCCAT
>CBFDAN010000362.1:0-2196 GCA_965602815.1 uncultured bacterium | reverse complement strand
TTGGTGCCGATGCCTCGGAGAGCGATGTTCGGGAAGCGAAGCGTCTCACGCACGGTGTTCTCGAGATCGCCGGGCAGGATGCCTTCACGGAGATCTCCCAGCTCGACCATGAGTACGATCCCGTGCGTCCGCCTCGCCTCCTGCGCGGCGAACGAGAGCCTACGGATGACGTCCAGCTCGGTGTTGAAGCTCACGTCGGCGTGCGTTACGACCCGATCCGCCTGGCTGATCATCGGAGAGCGGATGAGTGTCATCGACGCCGGTACGCGCGCACGGCGCAGCGCCTCGATGTTCTCGATGCGGGAGTCGCCGAGCGCACTCACGCCAGCCCGGAGCAGCGCGCCCGCGATCTCGGGTGAGCCGAGGGTCGCCTTCGTGACACCTGTGACCGAGATGCCACGCAGGGCCAGCAAGTCGACCAGTGTGCGGGCGTTGTGGTGGATCTTGTCGAGGTCGATTTCCAATCGCGGCGCGGTCATCGTACGCCCGCAGTCAGCTTCTCCTCAAGCTCCGGGAACGCCGAAAGGACCATCTCCACCAGGTGTGTGGGTGACCGGGTCAGCGCATCGGTGGCGGGGATGCCGAGTTCGCACTCATAGTGCGTGATAGCCGCGTCTACCTTGGCGTCGGTCATGTTCTCGTGGTTGATCGTCAGCCCGATGACCTTTGTGTCGGCGAAGGTCTGGATGAGGTTGATCTCGGTGGCCGGCATCGGCATCGCCATCTGTGCGAAGTCGCAACGATGGGTCCGTCCCGGTGCGTGTTGCAGCACGACGCCGTCGGGGCAGCAGCCTCGGAGGATGAAGCTCGAGGTCGAGTAGGCGGGGTGACTCAGCGCGCCTTGCCCTTCGATGATGATCACGTCGGGGTCCTCGCCTTCGAAGGCTTCGACGATGGTGGCTTCCAGTTCACCCGAACAGAACTGCGACGGGACGGCGTCGAGCGAGACGCCGTAGCGGGCTCCCTGGATCAAGCCGGTCTGCCCGGTGCCGACCATCACCGCTTTCACGCCGCAATCGTTCAGAGCGCGGGTCAGGATGGTGGCTGTGGTGCGTTTGCCGATGGCGCAGTCGGTGCCGAGCACGGCGATACGCGGGCAGGTGACCTCGGCGATGCGACCGCTAAAAGTCCGCAGGTCCTTCTTGGCGCGGGGCTTTCGGACGTCGAGGATTTCCACGTTCCTCGCTGCGCTCGCCGCTGCGAACTCCGGGTCGTCGTTCAAGAACTCATGCAGCCCGTTCACGACGTTCATCCCGAGATCGATCGCCTCGAGCACGAGGCCGCGCTCGTGTGTCGACAACATGCCACTCGACGGCGCCATCCCGAAGAGGTAGTAGTCGGGCACACCTCCGGCGTGCGCCAGTGCGTCGGCGAGGTCGCGATAGATAGGGATGGCGTTCGGCTCGTCGCCGAGCACCACGCCGGCATCGAGACCAACCTTCTCGCTGTCGATGACCGAGAGGATCTCGTACTTCTCCGAGTGACGGACGAGCCCGTTGGCAGTCTTGCCGTCGATGGCACCGAAGTTCGCTTCGCAATAGACGACTGCGGTTGCGACTCGCTGCTGTTCGCCGCCGGCTCGCGGCGGGGCGGACATGGCCACATCGGTGCTGGCGGCACGGTCGTGATCTGCGAACGGCGCGTTCGGCCACACAGAGGACGGGGGCAATGACATTGTCACTCCTCGAGTTGGCTCCGAGGAGGCGACAGGATCGTGCCGGCCGGATATGCCCGTTAAGCGCCGCTCCATATTTCCTCCTGCAGCCGGTCTATCTCCGGCCTCATCGTGCCCAAAGGCTGCCATTGGCTCGTTAATGTCTTTGCACCTCTCGTTAAAAGGACCGTTTGTCCGGACCAGGTCGGCTGACAAGAACGAAAAAAGCCGACGTGACGGAACACCCGCAGGTATTCGATCACGTCGGCTTACTCATCGACGAGCCCCCCGGCACAGCCGAGTTGCTCTTCATCTAGTCATCCGACGACTTCAGACTTTCGATTCTATCGCAATGAATGCGGGGGGCAACGGGTGGTGTCGTAAGCCGTCAACTATTAAACGGTTGCGTCGCCTGGCCGAACATCAATGACCTTCACGCGCGTCGGCCGCTCGATATCAGACCACGGGGCGACCACTCGCGCAACGCTTTGCAGCGGGTCCTTCGGCGACAGGATTTTGTAAGCCGCGCAAATGGCGAGGAC
>CBFDAN010000361.1:0-2215 GCA_965602815.1 uncultured bacterium | reverse complement strand
GAGCGAAGCGCGCCCGTCTGAGCGCTTCATCGACGAGGGGGTTCGTCGCGTCGGCGTACATCGAATGGCCCTCTCCCGATGCGTGGAAGAGGTCGCCGGCCCACACGGTTGGGTCATTCTCGAAACGTTCGAACTCGGGACCCCATGCTCGCGATTTCGGGACGCCGTATTGGAAGGCGACGCGACCGATTGCGTGATCGATCGCCCGCCCGCGCACACGCGCGATCCCTCGCGCAAGGGCCGGAAGACGTGGAATGGTTCCAAGGTCGCCGACGCCGCACACAGCCACGGCGCGGAATGCTTCAATCATCGTCCGCACGACCTGGTCGTAGGAGGTTTCGAACCGACCGACCGGAGTCCCGCGCAGTGCGTCGTTCCCTCCCACCGACAGCATCGCCAGGTCGGCGCCGAGAACAATCGCTCGATGGACTTGGCCGTCCCGGACGTCGCTGATCCTCGATCCGCCGATCGCGACCGAAATGAGTTCGACGTAGTAGCGGTTTGACAGATAGATAGCGGTTCTGCGAACCCATGCGTCGTCGAGCGGCTCAACGCCGGGTGCGGTGATGGTGCTGTCGCCGAGCACGATCATCCGCAACCTGGGGAGCGAGGGATCGCCGAACATCCCTGACGGGTCCTGATCGGTGTAGCTCTCGAGGTCGGGGCGTTGGATCGCCTGCACCATCTGGGCGGCGAGGACACCGCCGATCGCCATGGGTCGTCGCGCAGTCTTCCAGAACGTCTTCGCCATGAGCACAGGCTAATGGAGGTGCCACCTCACTCAACCTACAGGCGAGTGTGGCACCGGGGACTCTTCGTTCCGCGGGCCCGCGGCGCCGCGTACGAGGTGGAGATCCCTGGGTACGCGGTTCTACACCTCGGCCGGTTTCATCCACTCTGGGGCGTCGGATCGGTAGCCGCGGCGGAGGAGTTCTCCCATCGCTGCGGAATTCCTCCGCATGGCGCTGTCGTCCCATCGGGCCGGGTAGCCGTTGTGTGACTGGGGGGTGACGGCCGACCGGAACGTCCGGTCGTACTCACCAATGAGCTCGTCGTCAGTCAGAATCCGGACCGGCAGTTCGTGAACGCTGCGGGTTCCCATAGCGCCTCCATCGCTCGGCATATCCTCCGCGTCGGCATTCGGGCCCCGAATCTTGAGTCGGGATGCCCCGCTCCGGGTCGACTGCGAGGGCTCTCTGGACTGTCCCCGCGGCGCCCAAGAATGCTCTTGACGTTCGTTTCGCGGCTTCTAGGAGCGGCGGATCACTCGTCGACGGCGCCATCCTGTCGGACTCCATCCACACGCCGTCGTCGATCTGCCGCAGCACCATCGCCCTGCCGCCGAGACACTTGGGTTGCTACCACCGCTTCGCGACTGAGGATGAAGATGAGCGAAACGATCAGTGTGTGGGATCACAGTCAGCCGTGCGAGCACGGTTCGCTCTGGCCCCCCTGGATCAACGCGGCGAACGCCAGAGCAGCTAGATCAGACGTTGAAGCGGAAGAAGATGAGGTCGCCCTCTTTCACGACGTAGTCGCGACCTTCGAGGCGCCACTTGCCGGCGTCTTTGGCCCCAATTTCGCCGCCGTATACGACGAAGTCGTCGTACGAGATGACCTCAGCTCGGATGAAACCCTTCTCGAAGTCGGTATGGATTCCCCCGGCCGCCTGTGGGGCCGTTGCCCCGTGCTTCACTGTCCACGCCCGCGCCTCCTTCGGACCCGCTGTGAAGAACGTCCGCAGCCCGAGCAGGTGGTACGCCGCGCGGATCACCTTGTTCAGGCCTGGCTCGTCGAGTCCGTACTCCACCAGCATCTCGTCGTGGTCGTCATCATCGAGCAGTGCAAGCTCCGCTTCGAGGTTGCCCGAGATCACGACAACGTCGGCGCCCTCGTGCGCCGCGTATTCGTGAACCGCGTCGACGTAGGCGTTCTCCCCGAGGCCGGATTCGTCGACGTTGGCGATGTACATCGCCGGCTTCGCCGTCAGGAGGAACAGGTCGCGCACGATGGCACGCTCGACCTCCGTGAACGTCATCGACCGAACCGGGCGACCCTCCGACAGATGCGCCTCAAGGCGCTCGTACACGGCCAGCATGGAAGCGGCGTCCTTCTCCCCGGCCCGAGCCTTGCGCTCCGCTTTGTCGATGGCGCGGCCCACGCCCTCGAGATCGGCAAGAGCCAGTTCCGTATCGATCGTCTCGAGATCCGAGAT
>CBFDAN010000360.1:0-2225 GCA_965602815.1 uncultured bacterium | reverse complement strand
GGCAATTCGCCGGTGGCCTCGGGAGCTGATCCCCCACGTTCGACGGTGTTGGCTCCGCGCCGAGCTTCAACTCGGCTCGTCAACTGATGTCGACCCGCCGTCCACGGACCCACGTCGCGTAGACCACCGTGTTTCGGAGTTCATCGGGATCGCTGGTGACGGGATCGCGATCGACGACGACTACGTCCGCCGGGCTGGTGGGGGCGAGAGGGAGTGGCTCGCCGAGCGCGACCGCCGCGCCGTCGGTGAACAACGAGAGCGCCCGGTCGGGAAGGAGACCTTCAGCTCGCATGACTCCCGCCCGGTCCCGGGCGAGCGCCATGCCGAACCACGGATTCGGCGACTCGACCGGGCTGTCCGAACCACCGCACATCGGTACACCAGCGAAGTCCAACGAACCAAATGGATACGTTGACACGATGCGGTCCGCTCCGACCCGATCGGCGATCCACTCGAATTCTGAGCCGAGGAAAGCCGGCTGTACAGATGTGATCACTCCAAGGCGGGCGATACGATCGATATCCGATCGGTCCAGGACCGAGGCATGTTCGATGCGGAGCCGTCGTGGGGCAGCCCCTTCGCTGACGAGTTCCTCGAAGAGGTCGATCACGGCTCCGTTGGCTCGGTCGCCGATCGCATGCAAGGCAACCATTCCGCCCATGTCGAGGGATGCTCTGGCCAGCTCCCGGTCGGAAGCGTCGAGACGCATGGTTCCCATCTCATCTGGTCGATCGGAGAATGGGGCGTGCATCGCCGCTGTGTGACCTCCGAGGCTCCCATCGGCAAATCCCTTGTATCCGATCCACCGAAGGCGCCCACCACCGATTTCGAGGCGCCGTGCCGCATCAGCGAGCCCGTCGACAGTGTGAGCGATGACAAAGGCGTGGACGGTGATCGGAAGGCGGTCTGCAACACTCGTCAGGCGAGCGACCTCGTCTCCCAAACTCGCCCACGGACCATCGCCGAGACCCAGGATCGCCCCGATCGAGGTGATACCCATCGCCGCGAGTCCGGTCAACGCGCTGAGCAGTGACTCGTCGGTAACCGCTCCCGACGCATCGAGCCTGGTCGATACCAGATCGATGGCGGTCTCGCGGAGAATTCCGTTCGGCTCACCCGAGTCGTCGCGGTCGATGGAACCGTCTCCAGGATTCGACGTTGATCGACCAACGCCGGCGATACGCAGTGCTTCACTGTTTGCGATTGCCACGTGTCCGCAGTACCGGTGAATGAGCACTGGGCGGTTCGGCGCAGCCGTGTCGAGGTCGTAGCGGGTCGGGAGCCGATGCTCATCCAGGGACTCATCGTCGAGCCGGAGGGCGATGAAGGGTGCGTCGGGCTCGAGGTCCGCAGAGGCGGTCCGGATCGTGTCCTGGAGCATGCCGATGCTCGTGACACCGTCGAGCGACGGCCCGAAGAGGGATGCCGCGTACGGCACCGGATGCATATGGGCGTCTCGCATCCCGGGCAGCAGGAAGGCTCCCTCGTAGTTCTCGACCCGGACTCCGGGCTGGCGGAGGGTTCGCTGGTCGCCGACGGCCACGATTCGGTCGTCGTGTATCAGGATGGCGTTGCCGTGGATCCCCCGGGCGGTCCTCACCGCCTCGCCCACGAGGAGGAGGCGGTGCGACATCATCGCAGGCGATCAGGGAGGAGAGGTTCGATGACGCGTTGGAGCCCGTCGTGCACCAGGCCGTTGCTGGCAAGAACTAGTGGTGTGGTGGGGACCGAGTTGGTGCCGTCGAGATCCGTGACCCGACCGCCTGCCTCTCGAACGATCAGGATCCCCGCTGCCTGGTCCCACGGGGCAAGGCCGAGTTCCCAATACGCCTCGTACCTTCCTGCCGCCACCCAGGCCAGATCCAGAGCCGCCGAGCCGAATCGACGGATGCCGTTGACCGAAGCGAGCACCGCCCCGACGACCCGGGAGTACTCGTCGGCGTAGTCGCCGTGGTCGTACGGGAAGCCGGTCGCGATCACGGACCGATCGAGGTTCTCGACCGGTGACACGCTGAGCGGACGCTGATTGAGGTACGCGCCTTGGCCGGCGGCGGCCGTGAAACACTCGTCGCGGAGCGGGTCGTAGATGACACCGACGAGGGGTCGGTCACCGTCCCAGAGGGCGACACTCACAGCGATCTGCGGGATGCCGTGGACGAAGTTGACCGTTCCGTCGAGCGGGTCGACGATCCAGAGGCGCCCGTCGGGGATCGTGCCCCCGCTCT
>CBFDAN010000359.1:0-2232 GCA_965602815.1 uncultured bacterium | reverse complement strand
GGCCGACGCCGTCGATCCGATACGGCCCGGAATCGTGGACGTCCATTCCCAGCCAGTGTCCGAGTCCATGGAAGAAGAACTCCCGGTACCACCCGAATGCGATCGCATCATCAACGGGCCCCGGCAGGAGACCGAGGTTTACCATTCCTTCTGTGAGAACCTGAACGGCGACGTCGTGCATATCGGTGTATGGGAGCCCCGGTCGGCAGACGTCGATCACGGCCTCCTGCGCAGCGAGAACCACCTCATACACGGCACGCTGCGGAGCGGTGAAGCGGCCATTCACCGGGAACGTACGGGTGATGTCCGACGACAGACAGCCGATCTCTGCGGCGGCGTCGATGAGGAGGAGGTCGCCGTCTTCCATCAGCCGGTCGTTCTCCGTGTAGTGGAGGATGCAGGCGTTGTCCCCCGAGGCGACGATCGATGGATACCCCTCGCGCACCGCTCCGGATGACCGGAACACGTACTCCATCGCTGCCTGCACCTGGTGTTCGGTACGACCGGGGGCTGCGAACCGTATCGCCTCGACGTGTCCCGCAGCAGAGACCCGACAGGCCTCCCGCAGCGCAGCAATCTCCTCAGGGGACTTGATGAGCCGGAGTTCGTCCAGAATGGTCGAAGGGTCGGCGATCACCGACGGAACGGTCACCCCGGTTCGGTTACGCCATCCTCGCGCCTGGCGGACTGCACCAAGCACGCGGGTATCGATCGATGAGCCAACGGCATACCACAACGTGTCTCGCCCCCGCAGTCGGTTACGGAGCACCTTGTCGAAATCGGAGAGCGGGAAGGCAACGTCGGCGCCGAAGCTCGCGACGGCCCCGTCGACGCCTGCACGTTTGCCGTTCCATGCTTCCATCTCGGGATCACGAGGGCGGACGAAGAGAACGTACGGCTTGTCGTGCGCCGGGTCGATCAGCGCGATGGTGTCCGGTTCGTCGAAACCCGTGAGGAAGAAGAAGTCCGACGACTGCCGGAAGACGTGGCCGACGTCGTCGTTTCGGACGGTTTCGGTCGCTGCCGGAATGACGGCGATACCGCCGTCGAGAGCGACGGCGAACTGGGTGCGGCGGGTGGTGAATCGTTCCATGTGAGGAGTCTTGGTCCCTTGCCAATACTGCGCAAGTCCGCCGCCGCTTCCGGCCGGAGGGAAGCGCCTAGAGTGGACGTGCCGGACCCAATCGTCCGGTTCGCACGGGGCTATTCCAACGGGAGGATCGATGACGCGACAGAGACGATGGTTCGGTCTGCTTGGGCTGCTGGCAGCCTTCGCGATGATCGCCGCAGCATGTAGTGATTCAAGCGATGACACGACAACGACTGCCGCGACTGCCGCGGAGACGACCACAACGGCCGCCGCCATGTCGGGCGAAGGCCTCACCTTTGGGATGATCCTCGTTGGGCCCGAGAACGACACTGGCTGGTCCCAGGCTCACTTCGAGGCGGGCCAGTACGTCGAGGAGAAGACCGGAGCGACGATGATCTCGCTCGACTCGGTCAACCCGGCCGATCGACCCGAGACGTCGGTCGAGCAAGTGGTCGACGACATGATCGAACAAGGTGCCAGCCTCATCTTCGCGACGTCGGATGACATGAGGGACGGCATCGAAGCGGCAGCAGCAGCCCATCCCGATGTCCCGATGATCTGGTCGTCGGGAGACAACGCGTGGGAAGAAGGTGAGGCCTACCGCGCCGACCTTCCGAACCTCGGCAACATCATGGGGAAGATGACCTACGGCAAGATGATTGCCGGGTGTGCCGCGGCGCTGACCTCCGAAACCGGCAAGATCGCGTATCTCGGCCCACTCATCAACGACGAGACGCGCCGGCTCGCCAGCGCCTTGTACCTCGGTGCGCAGTACTGCTGGGAGGGAGCCGGCAAGGATCTCGCGGACCTCAACGTCGAAGTGAATTGGATCGGTTTCTGGTTCAACATTCCCGGTGTGACCCTTGATCCGACCGAAGTCACCAACGCGTTCTATGACGGAGGCGCAGATGTCGTGGTCTCCGGCATCGACACGACTGAGGCGCTCGTTGTGGCCGGACAGCGTGCCGAGGCCGGTGAGGCCGTGACGGCGATTCCGTACGACTTCGTCGGTGCGTGCTCGCAGGCCCCGGATGTGTGCCTGGGTGTCCCATACTTCAACTGGGGTCCGTCCTACCTGAACGTGGCCGAGTCGGTCCTTGCCGACTCGTTCACGGCCGATTTCCAGTGGATCCCGCCGGACT
>CBFDAN010000358.1:0-2264 GCA_965602815.1 uncultured bacterium | reverse complement strand
GTCGACCGAATACCTTCGAGCTGCGGCCTAGCCGCCGCAGTACTTCTCCTCAGCAGTGCCACCAGCGTCACCGCAGGTTGAGCCGTTGCCGTCGTCAGGATGCAAGCATTGACTCGACACGGTGCACTCGTACGTACACCTCAGCCCCAGGACTCCGACCTGGCGACAAATCCCGCCCGGTGCCGTGCAATCAGAATCATCGTCGCAAGTCTCGTTGTTCACTAACGCGTACGTGGCCTCGCAAGTCGTGAGCCGCTCGTTCACCCCGCAATACGGAACAGCCGTGGCACCCGAAAGACTCTCCCGTGCGTCAGGCGTACTGTATGCGAAAGGTTGTTCGCAGAGCCCTTGATCCGCGGGATAGAGACAATACCCCGTCGCCCGACGGGTGTCCCCGAACCACATGGGAACGCAGGCGAGATCGGCGCCGCAATCGCTGTCGGACACGCAAGATTCGCAAACGATGCGATACCCACGAACCGTCTCCGTACACTCGAGAGTCGCCGGATCACAACTCGTCTCCCCGCAGTCCAGCGCCTCGCTCGACGGCTTACACTCGACGCAGAGCCCTTCGTCGGCATCGCAGCGTCCTAGGCCATCCACACCGATGCAGTTCAAATCCTCGATACAACCGACGCACGTACCCGTTGTCGAATCGCAGCGAGCCTCGTCTTCCCGATCGCAGTCCGAGTCGCCTTCACACTCCGGCACCTCGCCGTCCACCGAACCGTCGCCGACCCCGGCATCCATCGGATCGTAGGGGTCGCAGGTCGGACAATCGACACACGCGATGGTCGAGGCGTGGTCCTCGGTAAGGCAGATCTCGTCGAACGGAATGCACTCTCGGCTCCCGTTGTCGAAGTTGACGTTGGGAATCGCGGTGCCTTCCTCACAGGTATGAACTGTGCTCCCACAGTCGCTTCCTGTGAGCAGCAAAGCCATGAACAATCCAAGCGCAACACGTTTCATCGATCTCGAATTCCTTTGATCAAGAGCCCAAGCCCTCCCCCGACGCTCGCGATCCCCACCCCGAGCATGACCCCGGCCCCAGCGTTGCTGGTCGTGTAGCTTTCGCAGGGCACGGCGGCATCGCAACTGCCGCTCCCTGCGTAGGAGGCGGCTCCGAGCCCGATCAAGGCGCCTCCGCCCGCAAGGAGTGCCACGCCGCTCGCGATCATGGCCGCACGCCGCTGCCGATGTCCTCCATCGACCTGCCCTTCGGACGCCGATAGCGGAATCAGATCGACTCGCCTGACTTCCTCAGGGGTCGGCCCGGCGTTCACGAGCAGCACCCCCGGTTCGTATCCCTTCGACGCAATCCTGAGCCGGTGTTCGCCTCGAGAAAGCTGAAAATCCCCCGGCATCGTCCCGACCAGGCTCGCTCCGTCGAAGACCGCCGCGCCTGATGGAGTGCCCGTGAGGCCTAGGCGTGTCCCGTGTCGCTCCGGCCAACGCCGGAGGAGCTGGCCTACGAGCTCCTCGACCGCGCCCTCACAGGCCGATGCGGAACACGACCGCTCCTCGGCGACTTCGTCGAAACCCGCTACGCCACCGGCTTCCTTGAGCATCACGCCCACCACCGCGTCGGGCCGGTCCCGGGTCGCCTCCCAGAGCCATACGTAAACGCCTACTTCGAGCCCGGCATCTTGAAGTGCACCCCTCATGCACTCGGCATCAGGCGAACACTCAAACTTCACGTCGTCCACGGAAATGCTCTTTCTTTTCAACGCGGAGCGCGCCGTTTCTCGAAGCGCCGTGAGCTGCGCGGAGCCTTCTTCGGCCGGGCTCAGAAACCCGACCGATCTCGGCCCAGCGTCCGCCGCAGCGGCGTTGGCGATGGCCGCGGTGCCGAGAACCGAGAGAAGGAAGTGGGCTCGGGCTCGCCCCATCACGGACAACCGAGCTCCCGGAGCGTGACCGCTCCGTCCGAGGGCGCATCCGCCGTGAAGATCCGACCCTCATGCTCGACGATCGTATCGACGCGTCCCGGGGTCGGGTACTGAAGGAATTCCCTCAGATCTCCGGTCTCCCGGATATCGATTCCATCCGTCGTGGTCGTGAAGAGCTTTCCTCCATCAATGAGTGTGTCTCCCGAGGCATCCCCCGCGAACCCAACCAACGAATCCTCGAGCACAAAACGGTCCCCGACCGCATAGCGGCGTGCCCCTTCGCCCCACCCGTCGGTCGAGACTATGACGTGACCCCCGGCGTCCCAGCGCATCATCGGCGTCACCGACGAGGAGGGGTACTGGACCCGAAACCCG
>CBFDAN010000357.1:0-2275 GCA_965602815.1 uncultured bacterium | reverse complement strand
ACCTCGCAGCGATCATCGGCAATATCGCGCGAGACCGCTCCATGACCTGAGCCGACGATCCGGGCACTTGGCCGTCCGCTTCTCCTCCGGTACTGAAATCGGAGCGATCGGCCCTCTCCGCTGCTGATAGTCTCCAAGGAGAGAGGAGCTGTCGGTGGAGATCGTCGATCTCTCAGCCACGTACGAGGATTCCTACTTCCGTTGTCTCGAGGACTGGTCCGACGAGATGGACGAGGTGGGCGATCACAAGGCGCGGTGGTATCGCAAGATGACCGAACGCGGACTCCGCGTCAAACTCGCTCTTGATATCCAAGACCGTCCGATCGGGATGATCCAGTACCTGCCGATCGAACACTCCATGGCCCTTGGATCCGATCTGTACATGATCCTGTGTATCTGGGTCCACGGCTACAAGGAGGGCGTCGGCGACCGCCAGGGCCATGGGATCGGCACGGCACTGCTCGCTGCCGCCGAACGCGACGTTGCGCAACTCGGCGCCAAAGGGATCGCCGCGTGGGGAGTCGCGATCCCCTGGTGGATGAAGGCGGCATGGTTCAAGAAGCACGGCTACCGAAGGGCCGACCGTCAGGGGATGCAGGCACTCATGTGGAAGCCATTCGCCGATGACGCGGTAGCTCCCCGATGGATCGACCGGGGACCGAAGCCCCAGCCGGTGGACGGTCAGGTCACCGTCTCGGCGTACATCAGCGGCTGGTGTCCTGCGCAGAACCTGGTCTATGAACGAGCGAAACGGGCCGCAGGCGAGTTCGGCGACGACGTTGTCTTCGAGACCTACGACACGAGCGAACGGGCGGACATGATCAGGTGCGGGCAGAGCGACTGTGTCTATCTCGACGGGAAGCCCCTGCAGAAGGGTCCGCCGCCGTCATACGACCGCATCCAGAAGAAGATGGCCCGCCGCGTCAAACGTCTCCACAATTGAGTGATGCGGTGGAGCGAGGAACCTGGGATTGCCCTAGAAAGCGGCGAGCGCCCGTGCCCTCTCGACGATGCCTTCGACGTTCGGGATCACCTGCTCTTCGAGGGACGCCGCATACGGGAACGTCGGGATATCCGGCGAGGCATACCGGCGAACCGGAGCATCGAGCCAATCGAACGCACGCTCCGAGATCTGGGCAGAAACCTCAGCGCCGTAGCCGAGGAATTCGTTGTCTTCGTAGACGATCAAGACCTTGCTGGTTCGCTTGACCGCTGCTTCGACGGTCGGCCAGTCGAGTGGCCGGAGCGAGCGGAGGTCGACGACGGTGACATCGATCCCCTCGTCTCGCAGAAGGTCGGCCGCTTCCACGGCGAAGTGAGCCATCGTTCCGTAGGAGATGATCGTCAGATCGTCACCGGTCCGTCGGAGGGCGGCGCGCCCGATGGGAACCCGGTAGTCACCTTCCGGCATCGGCCCTTCGGCCAAGCGGTAGAGCTTCTTCGGCTCGAGGAACATGACCGGATCGGGATCGTCGACCGCGGACAGCAGCAGCCCCTTTGCGTCTGCCGGCGTCGATGGTGTCACGATCTTGAGGCCCGGCACATGCGCGTAGAAGGCCTCGACCGATTGTGAGTGGTACAGCGCACCGTGGATACCGCCTCCGTACGGCGTGCGAATCACCATCGGGCAGGCCCAGCGACCGTTTGTGCGGTATCGAATCCGAGCGACTTCAGAGACGATCTGATCGAAGGCCGGGTGAATGAAGTCGGCGAATTGAATCTCGGCGATCGTCTTCGTCCCCGTGGCAGCGATCCCAACACCCAGTCCGATGATTACCGACTCGGCAAGCGGAGCGTTGAACGCACGGTCAGCACCGTAGGCATCGGTGAGGCCCACCGTTGCCTTGAACACGCCGCCTTTCGGGTCGGCAACGTCCTCACCGAAGATCACCGTCTGCGGGTCGCGACCCATGGCGTAGTGAAGGGTGCGGTTGATGGCGGTGATGAGGTTGACTTCCTCACCGACGGGCACCGGTTCCACGGCTTCGACGGCAACCGAAGGGACGATAGGATTCGCGTACACGTGGCTCGTGGCATCGGCTGGGTCGGGCGAGTCCTCGGCATCCGCAACGGCATTGTTGATGAGTGCCGTGACCTCGGTTTCGAGTTTGGCCTCTGCGGCTTCCGTGAGAACCCGCTGTTCGACGAGGTATTGACGGAAGTTCGGGAGCGGGTCCTTCCGGCGCCAGAGTTCCACCTCCTCACGGGTTCGGTAGAGCTTGTCGTCGTCGTCCGACGTGTGCGCGTAGTAGCGGTATGTCTTGGCCTCTATGAG
>CBFDAN010000356.1:0-2277 GCA_965602815.1 uncultured bacterium | reverse complement strand
GCCGGCGGGGTAAGTAGTACCCATGCGGGATGATCCAACCAAGACCGCATCGGTCACACTCACAGGGTTCATGGAGCCCCCACCACGGTGGGGGTTCTGCTTTGCGACGGTCAGCCCGCTCGCGGGCTCCCGGGCCAGCGGAAATCGGTCGGTGGTGAGACACGAGACCTGAGCCTCCTCTCGGGTCTCGAATCTCGGGTCTCGAATCTCGGGTCTCGAATCTCGGGTCTCGAATCTCGGGTCTCGCGTCTCGCGTCTCGCGTCTCGCGTCTCGTGTCTACCTCTTCGGCAGCCCCACCACCACGCAGGCACCACCCAACCGTGCGGACGTGGTCAGCTCGAGTGAACCGTCCGACGCCTCCGCGGTGCGACGAACGATGTCGAGCCCCAGGCCCGACGAATCGCCGGTTGAAGCGCCGCGATCGACGGCGTCGGAATTCGCGATGCCGGTTCCTCCGTCCTCGACTGCGAGCCGGAGTGATCCGTCTGGGAAAGCTCCGAGCCTGATCGCCAGCGGAATATGCTCGTTGGTGTGAGCGAATACGTTCTCGAGGAGCGCGTCGATCAACGCGACAGCATCCACTCTCGGGACCGCCACAGCTCCGTCTTCGACCGCGATCGTGACCGAGAACGAGCGATCCTGCTCTTCGCTCAGCGCCAGCCAGTAGGCCGCCCGTTCCTCAACCACCTCGACGAGATCGCAACCCGGGTCGACCTCGGTGCGAACCGGCCGACGCCCTTCCGTGATGATGAAGTTGGCGGTTCGTTCGAGTTCATCGAGATCGTCGACGATCCGATCCCGGGCGCGACCCGCCGGGAGCGCCTCAGCGTCCAGCTTCGCCGCCGTGAGCGGAGTTCTGAGCCGGTGGGCGAGATCTGCGGCGGTCTCTCGTTCCTCTTGCAGCAGGTGCTCGACCTGTTCCGCCAGCTGATTGAACTCGGCACCCACCTCCTCGATCTCGGGCGGGCCGCCCGGCGTCACTCGCGCGGCGAAATCCCCCTGTTTGAGACGGGCCGCAGCATCCGACAGTTCATTGACCGGACGAACGATCGAACGTCCGAAACGGTCGGCCACCAGAATCGCCAGCCCGACCAGTACCACGCCGAGGCCGGCCAGGATCAGCCATGATCTGCTCACACCGCTCGTGAGTTCCTCACTCGGAGCCACGACTCGCACAACCGTGATCGTGCCGTTGGCCTGTGCGACCGGAACATAGATGGCTTCCCCGGCGGGTACGGCAGCGCGGAACGCGGTGCCCGCCCGCGCGGCCTCGAGATCCTCGTCCTGCGGCACGGGAAAGCCCACCATCCGGCCGTTGGGAAAGATCAGCGATGCACCGAGTTCCACAAGGCGAGGTTCACCGATCGCTGTAACCACTGCATCATCCGACATCGAAGGTGCGACAACCGCGACCAGGCGGGCAACACTCTCGGCGTCGCGTTCGGCGCGGGTCACCGCTCGATCGAACGCGAGAGCGCTGACGAGGATCCCGAGCGGCACGAGGAACGCGATGACCACCATCGATGTGACACCCGCAGTGACGAGGATCAGGCTTCGCCTCACGAGTCCGGATCGATCAGGCGCACCCCGACGCCGCGACGGGTGTGGATGTACCTTGGCTCGGCGGCCGTCTCCCCCAGCTTCTTGCGGAGCCATGAAAGGTGCACGTCGACGGTCTTGTCGGCACCTCCATATGGCTGGTGCCATACCTCGGCGAGGAGTTGGCGCTTGCTCACCATCCGACCGGGCCGCTCAACGAGGTACACCAGCAGCTCAAACTCCCGAGCGGTGAGGGCGAGCGACCGGCCCTGAAATACGGCGTCCTTGGCATCGAGGTCGACCGTGATCTCTCCGACGGTGACTGTCCGCTGCTGCGGATCCGACCCAGAGCGTCGCAGAACAGCGCGGAGGCGCGCTTCGAGGTGCTCCGCCGAGTAGGGTTTCACGACGTAGTCGTCTGCGCCGGCGTCGAGCAATCGAACGATCTCCGTCTCGTCGTCCCGAGCGGTTGCGACAACAACGGGCACATCGGCGACAGACCGGATCATGCGCAGCGCCTCGGCTCCATCGAGATCCGGAAGACCGAGGTCGAGCACCACGACGTCGAATTCTCCCGACACCGCGGCTTCGACACCGGACATGGCGGTCCCGACGGCATCGACCTCATGGTGATGGGGGCCTATGGCCACTCCCGCATCCGCAGCCTGATCATCGGCTCGACGACAACGGAAATGATCCGCTCCTGCAAGATCCCGATCATGCTGTTCCGCTGACCG
>CBFDAN010000355.1:0-2280 GCA_965602815.1 uncultured bacterium | reverse complement strand
GACGCAGGGCATCTGTGACGCGGTTGAAGAGCTCTTCACCGAGGGGAACGGGGACATCCTCGTGTTCTGCTCCGGTGAGCGTGAGATCCGCGACGCCGCCGACGCTCTCAACGATCTAGCCTTGCCCCACACCGAGGTCCTGCCGCTCTACGCCCGGCTGTCCGCCGCCGAGCAACACCGTGTGTTCCGAGCCCATACCGGGCGCAGGGTCGTGCTCTCCACGAACGTCGCCGAGACGTCACTCACCGTCCCCGGCATTCGGTACGTGGTCGACGCCGGAACGGCTCGCATCTCTCGGTACAGCCGACGGACCAAGGTTCAGCGCCTACCGATCGAACCGGTGTCCCAGGCCTCGGCCAACCAGCGCGCCGGGCGGTGCGGTCGGCTCGGGCCCGGCGTGTGCATCCGCCTGTACGACGAGGACGACTTCTCTGCCCGCCCCGATTTCACCGAACCCGAGATCCAAAGGACGAACCTCGCCTCGGTGATCTTGCAGATGGCGGCGCGTGATCTCGGTGAGATCGAGAGCTTCCCGTTCCTCGATCCTCCAGACTCTCGCGCAATCCGCGACGGCATCGCCCGACTCGTTGAGTTGGGGGCGATCGAGGCCGGAAGCGACCCCGGCTTTCAGCGTCTCACGAAACTCGGGCGCCAACTCGCTGACCTGCCGATCGATCTTCGATTGGCCCGGATCATTATCGAGGCGAATCGAACAGCCAGCCTTCGCGAGATCCTCATCATCGTTTCGGCGCTCGCCATCCAGGATCCTCGCGAGCGTCCCGTCGAGAAACAGACTCAGGCGGATCAAGCCCATGCACGGTTCCGTGACGAAGAATCCGACTTCTACAGCTGGCTCCACCTGTGGGAGTATCTCAGCGAGGAGCGCCGGGCGAGATCGTCCAGCCAATTCCGGCGACTGTGCAAGACAGAGTATCTGAACTACCGCAGGGTGCGCGAATGGCAGGATCTGCACGCCCAACTCCGTGATGTCGCGAAGGAGATCGGCCTCAGCGCCAACCGGCGACCCGCGGAACGGGAAGTTGTCCATCGAACGCTGCTCACCGGCCTCCTGTCGAACGTCGGGAAGAAGGACGCCGGTTCATACGAGTACCGGGGGGTGAGGAGCAGCCGGTTTTCGATCAATCCCGGGTCGACGCTATTCAAACGATCCCCCGAATGGGTCATGGCGGCTGAACTGGTTGAGACAACCCGCCTGTGGGCGAGGGGAGTTGCTTCCGTGCAGCCGGAGTGGATCGAGGCCGCTGCGAGCCACCTTGTCACCCGGTCGTATTCGGACCCATGGTGGGAAGCCGATCGGGGTGCTGCGATGGCGAACGAGACTGTGTCGCTCTACGGCCTCCCGCTTCAGACGGCTCGGCCGGTGTTGTACGGCACGATCGATCCCGAGGTTGCCCGCGACCTCTTCATTCGCCATGCACTCGTGGCCGGAGAGTGGGAGACGCATCATCGGTTCGTCGAGCACAATGCCGCCGTCATCGACGAGGTTCTCGACCTCGAGGCGCGCTATCGCCGCGCCGATTTGCTGGTCGATGATGAGGCCGTTGTTGAGTTCTTCAATCGGCGAATCCCTGAGGACATCATCTCAGTCCGACACTTCGACCGCTGGTGGAAGGACGTGCACCTCGAGGATCCGCACCGGCTCGATTTGACCGCTGAGGATCTCCTCGACCCCGACGTCGACACGCCGGATGAGGAGGCGTTCCCCGAGGTCTGGCAATACGGCGATGTCTCGATGCCCCTCACGTACGAGTTCGAGCCGGGAACTGCCACCGACGGGCTGATCGTGGACGTCCCAATCGGTGGCCTCGCTCGCGTCGACCCGGTGATCTTCGACTGGTCGGTGCCCGGACTCCGCGAAGAGTTGGTGGTCGCCATGATGCGGTCGCTGCCGAAGCAAATTCGGAAGCAACTCGCTCCGATCCCGGAGACTGCTCGTGCGGTGCTTGACGGTCACGACGCTTCGACTGAAGGTCTTGTGCCATTCCTGCGTCGGGTGTTGACGAGCCGGGCAGGGGTTCCGATCCCGCTCGACGCATTCGACGCGGAGCGCATCCCGTCGCATCTCCGGCCAACATTCCGTGTCATCGGCGACGGCGGCGAGGTGCTCGCGGAAGGGCCCGATCTCTCGGCGCTCCGCAACGATCTGCAATCGGCAGCCCAAGAAGCGATGGCGAAATCAGGACACGCCATCGAGCGTACGGGCCTCACGTCGTGGGATGTGAGCGTCCTCCCGACCGAAGTTGAGATCGAAGGATTGGG
>CBFDAN010000354.1:0-2282 GCA_965602815.1 uncultured bacterium | reverse complement strand
GGGCAGTGATATCGACCCGGCCCCGCTCGCCGTGGAGCACGTAGGGCATCGCCAGGACGGTCTTCAAGGCGTTGCCCTGCGCGCCCCGGTCGGGCGCGACATACGCCTCTCGGCTGGACACGCGGATCGAGTAGTCCTGCACGCCGACGCGCTGCCGGGAGCCGAGAAAGCCCAGATCGGTGTTGAATCCCTCGCTGGTATAGAGGTAGTGCGTGTGCGACGTCAGGTGAGTGCCCGACCGGTTGACGTCGACGGCGGGGAGATCTATGTCTCGGATCTGAATACCGGTCTCTGGATTCTCCGCCTCATCGACGCGCCTCAGAACGCGGAGTGAGTTCTGGCCCGGTGGGCCGGAACGGTCGGCCTCGCGATCGGTCGTGTTTTCTCGATTGGTCGGCTTGAGCTAGCTGCGGAACAACCACCCCCCCCTTCGTCCGGGAGTCCTCGCTCGCCGACGGCCCGGACCACCTCCTCGAGATAGCATGGGCGGATGGCGACGAACGGGTCGCCCCGGTCCGAAGGTGAGCCGCACCGAGGCTGGTGGAATGATCGAACACCCGGTGTCGGTAGCATCCACCTGTTTCGCGATCAAAGAGGAGCGTCACGTGCCGTCCGAAGCCGACTATCGCCTGCCCCGCACCGTCATCCCGAGCCACTACGAACTCACGCTCACTCCGGATCTCGCCGAGGCGACGTTCTCAGGGCGCGCGGTCGTGGATGTTGCCGTTGTAGAGCCGGTCGCCGAGATCGTCCTCAACACTGCCGAGTTGACGTTGCACGACGTGGCCCTGTTCAACGGCGCCGGGCAGCGACTCGGCGCAACCGTCGAAACCGATGAGGAGGTCGAACGGTCAACGCTCAGCCTCGATGGGATCGCGGCGGCGGGGCCGTGGAAACTCGACATCTCCTTCGACGGAATTCTGAACGATGACCTCCGGGGTTTCTATCGCTCCGTCTACACGGATCCGAACGGCGTCGAGAAGACGATCGCAACGACCCAATTCGAAGCGACCGAAGCGCGCCGCGCGTTCCCGTGCTGGGACGAACCCGACCTCAAGGCGACATTTGGCGTAACGCTGATCGTGGACGATGGCCTGACGGTGATTTCGAACGGTGCAGAAGCCGAACGAGCGGATGCGGGCGACGGAAAGGTCTCCGTTCGCTTCGTGGATACCATCAAGATGTCGACGTACCTGGTCGCATTCATCGTCGGCGAACTCGAACTCACCGATCCCGTCGATGTCGACGGGAATCCGCTCCGTATCGCGTACCCGCCGGGGAAGGGCAATCTCACCGACTTCGCGCTCGACGTTGCTGCCCACTCGCTGCGCTACTACGCGGACTACTACGACATCCCATACCCGGGCGGGAAGATGGACAAGATCGCAATCCCCGACTTCGCGTGGGGTGCGATGGAGAACATGGGCGCGGTGACGTACCGCGAGACGGCGCTGCTGGTCGAGCCTCGCAAGGCCACGCAGACCGAGATGATGCGTGTCGCCGAAGTCATCGCCCATGAGATTGCCCACATGTGGTTTGGTGATCTCGTCACGATGAAGTGGTGGAACGGAATCTGGCTCAATGAAGCTTTCGCCACGTTCGCATCGATGAAGTGCATCGATGCCTACCGGCCCGACTGGAAGCTCTGGCTCACGTTTTCGTCCGATCGAGTCCATTCGATGGAGACCGACGCCCTAGCCGCGACGCGACCGATCGAAATCCCCGTCGCTTCACCGGAGGAGGCGAACGCCATGTTCGACTCGCTCACTTACGAGAAGGGCGCGTCGGTCCTCCGCATGCTCGAACAGTATCTCGGCGAGGAGGTGTTCCGCCTCGGTGTCAGCAACTATCTGAAGGACAACGCCTACGGGAACACCGACGGGGACGATCTCTGGTCGGCGCTCGCGGATGCTTCTGGAGAGCCGGTCAAGGAGATCATGGACACCTGGATCTTCCAAGGCGGCTTCCCCGTGATCGGTGTGGATGGCGGGGCCGGCGGCTACACGCTGACCCAGCGGCAGTTCCGCTACCTCGGCGAAGGTGAGCAGCAGTGGAAGCTACCCGTCGTCGTTCGATCATCCGAAGGTGAGCAGCGCATGCTCATGGAGGGGGAAAGCACAAGCATTGCTGCGGGAGATGATCTTGTCGTCAACGCCGGCGCCGATGGGTTCTACCGGGTGGCCTATTCGCCGGAGCTCCGTGCTGGGCTCCGAGAGCGGCTCTCCTCCCTCAGCGGTGCGGAGCGCTACGCAGCGATCTCCGACGCGTGGGCCGACGTGCTG
>CBFDAN010000353.1:0-2292 GCA_965602815.1 uncultured bacterium | reverse complement strand
GACATACACGTGAGCACCGCCGCCATCCTCACCGAGGCCATGGTCGAGATTGGGACAGCCGACAATCCGATCAAGGTCCTCTTTGTTCCGTCTGTGAGTGCCGAAGAGATCATCGCCGGCGGTGAGATCCTTAAGGGCGTGCTCGAAGAGGCGACCGGCCTCGTGTATGAGGTCAGCGTGCCGACATCGTATGCCGCAACGATCTCCGAGATGTGCGCATCGCCGGACAACACCATCGGGTTCATCCCCGCGACCGCGTACGTAATCGGCAACGACGAATGCGGAATCACCGTCGCCATGAAGTCCCTGCGCTTCGGGTTCACGGAGTATTGGGCCGAGTTCATCATTCCACGTGACAGCGACGCGACGACGCTCGCCGACCTGGCAGGGAAGAGCTGGGCCTACCCGGATCCCGGGTCGACGTCCGGCTTCCTGGTGCCGAACGGCATGTTCCTCACCGATGGCATCGAACCCGGCGAATCCGTTGAGGCCGGCGGGCACTCCGCAGTCGTCAAGGCCGTCTACAACGAAGAGGCCGACTTCGGAACAGTGTTCTTCAGCCCTTCGATCGACGCTGACAGGAACGTCATCTGGGACGGCACGACGGCCGGCGCCGACGTTCCCGACGACAAGGTTGCCAGTTGCGCTCTCGACGCGGACGGCGAGATCGAATGTGACGGCGTGTTCCCAAGGGACGCTCGCCGGAACATCCGCGAGGAAGCCCCGGACGTGATCCAGAAGATCAAGATCCTGGAGCTCTCGCAGCCGATTCCCAATGACACCCTCAGCTTCGCACCTGCGGTTTCGCTCGAGCTCCAACAGAAGATCACGGCGGCGCTCAGCAACTTCGCGTTGAACGACCCAGATCAGTTCTCGGAGGCCTTCGACGCATACTCCTGGAGCGGAATCTCGTACACCAACGATTCCGAGTTCGACTTCATCCGTCTGCTCGTTCAAGAGCTCGGACTCGAGTCGGGCGACCTCTAGAAACAACTGCCCGCATCACCAAGCATCGGGCGGGGACAACAGTCCCCGCCCGATCCTCGACCAAGCAGATAGGGCGCCCAATCCATGCTCAAGGTTGAGAACCTCGTCAAAGTCTACGACGGGGGTACGCAGGCTCTCGATGACGTCTCGTTCGAAGTGGAGAAGGGCGAGTTTCTCGCGGTCATCGGGCTCAGCGGATCGGGCAAGTCCACCCTGTTGCGATGCATCAACCGTTTGATCGAACCGACCGCCGGCACGATCACGTGGGACGGCGCCGACATCACGAATGCATCCCAGGAAGAGCTACGGAGGATTCGCCGCCGCATCGGCATGGTCTTTCAGCACTTCAACCTCGTTGATCGATCGAAAGTGCTCACCAACGTTCTCGCGGGACGCCTCGGCTACCTCAACCCCGCACTCAGCGTGGTGAACCGATTCCCGAAAGCCGACATCGACAAAGCATACGCTCAGCTCGCGCGAGTCGGTCTCGAAGAGAAGGCCAAGGCTCGAGCCGACGAGCTCAGCGGCGGCCAGCAGCAACGTGTTGGGGTCGCCCGCGCGATGATGCAGGACCCCGAGATCATGCTGGCGGACGAGCCGGTCGCCAGCCTCGACCCCGTGCTCGCCCACAGCATCATGCAGTACCTCGAGCTGATCAACCAGGAAGACGGCGTGATGGTGATCTGCTCTCTCCATTTCCTCGATCTCGTCCACCAATACGCCGACCGAGTGATCGCCTTGAACGAGGGCAAGCTCGTGTTCGAGGGCACGCCCGCAGAGATCGACGACGCCAAGTTCAAGGAGATCTATGGGAAGGAGGCGGAGCGCGTTGGCTGAATCCCCGCCCGACCAACCCGACTCGGTCCCCGACCAGCCGGTTCCCGACCAGCCGGAGCCAACCGGCCGCAAATCGCGCGGCTGGCGCCGATCGCTCTACATCCTCATCGCGATCCTCGTCGCTTTTGTCATTTACGCGTTTGCGTTCGCAAAGACCGACGTCTCCCTCGAGGAGATCCAGTCCGAGACTCGCCAGGAACAACTCTTCCGCATCCTGCGCGCCCTCGCTCGTCCCGACCTGGTCACCTACGACAGGGACGACCTTGTCGTAACGGCCGACGTGTATGTGCCCTGCAACGGAGCAGAACCAGCACCGGCCACACCCGCCGAGACGGGCGCGACGATCAGCGTCACGCCGACCTGTGCAGAGTCCGGGGATCTCCTGACGGTTGACGGAACCGGATACGAACCCGGTGCCAGGGTCACTGTGAACTTCATCCCGGTCTCGGACTACGCCATCGTCCTCTC
>CBFDAN010000352.1:0-2309 GCA_965602815.1 uncultured bacterium | reverse complement strand
CGCTTGATACAAATGAGACCTCGTCATCGCGTACCAGCAGACGCAACGCGGCCACCGAGTCACCTCCGCCGACGACCGAGAAGCCGTCAGACGAGGCGACCGCTTCGGCGATACCGGCCGTTCCGTTGCGGAACGCCGGCCATTCGAACCCGCCCATCGGGCCGTTCCAGAACACGCTCGCCGCTTCCTCGATCACCGCACCGAACCGGCGAACTGTCTCTGGCCCAATATCCAGACCCATCATCCCGTCGGGAATCGCGGTGCCCGGCACCACCCGATGCTCCGCGTCGGCAGCGAACCGGTCCGCCACAACGAGGTCATCCGGCAGGACGACCTTCGCCCCTCCTGGGCCCTCGAGAATGCCCCTGACCTCGTCGATCATGGATTCCTCGACGAGCGAGTCACCGACCCGATAGCCGCCGGCCTTGAGGAGTGTGAAACACATCCCACCTCCGACGAGCATGAGGTCTACCTTCGGAAGGAGGTGTTTGATCACATCGAGCTTGTCGGACACCTTCGCCCCGCCGAGGATGACCACGTAGGGACGGTCAGGTTCGCCGAGCAGACGGTCAAAGGCCTCGATCTCGCCTTCGAGGAGCCGTCCCGCGGCGGAGGGGAGCCGGTCTGCAACGCCGACATTCGATGCGTGGGCGCGATGAGCCGTTCCAAAGGCGTCGTTGACGAACGCGTCTGCCAGGACCGCGAGGCCGGCGGCGACTTCGGGATCATTCTTGGACTCACCCGGCTCGAAACGGGTGTTTTGGAGGACCACGACCGCACCTTCCGGAGCGTCTGAGATCAGCGCTTGAACGTCAGGCCCGTACACGGCGTCGGCCTGAATGACTGGAAACCCGCCGAGCTCGCTGAGGCGCTCACTGATCGGCGCCATGCTGAATGCTGGATCGAGTCCCTTCGGGCGGCCAAGGTGGCTCGCAACGATCACCTGAGCCCCGCGTTGCCGCAAGGCTTCGATCGTGGGAACGCTGGCCCGAATCCGGAAGTCATCGGCGACCGCGCCCTCGTCGAGCGGAACATTGAGATCCGACCGGACGAGGACGCGTTTGCCTTCGACGTCGAGGGTATCGAGCGTCGAGAGGGCCACGTCAGCTCAGTCTGCGTACGAGGTCGACGAGACGGGTCGAATAGCCCATCTCGTTGTCGTACCAACCGAACACCTTGACCAACCCGTCTGTGACCATGGTCGACTGGGCGTCGAAGATCACTGAATGGGGATCGCCGATGATGTCGGTGGAGACCAATGGCTCTTCGCTGTAGCGGAGAATACCCTTCATCGGTCCCTCGGCCGCAGCCTTGAAGGCAGCGTTGACCTCTTCGACCGTCACATCGGTCTTCTCGACGGTGACGACGAGATCGGTGATCGATCCGTCGGCCACCGGCACCCGAAGTGACGTCCCCGAGATCTTCCCAGCCATCTCGGGGATGACCTTGCCGACGGCTGTGGCGGCGCCGGTCGAACTCGGGATGATGTTCACCGCGGCAGCACGTGCGCGACGGGGATCTTTGTGAACGAGGTCGAGGATGCTCTGGTCGTTCGTGTAGGCGTGGACGGTCGTGAGGGCGCCCTGCTTGATTGTGTACTCATCGTTGAGGATCTTGATCATCGGGGCGACGCAGTTGGTCGTGCACGACGCGTTCGAGATGATCTTGTCGACCGACGGGTCGAGTCCCTCGTCGTTGACACCGAAGACGATCGAGTAGTCCGGATCGCCCATCGGTGCGGAAACGAGCACCCACTTGGCGCCGGCCTCGAGATGCTTGGACGCGGCCGCGTGCGTGCGGAACACGCCCGTTGACTCGATGACAACGTCGACATCCAGTTCGGCCCAAGGAAGGTCGGCAGGGTCGCGCTCGGCGAATACCTTGATGCGATCTCCGTCGACGACCATCTCGTCACCGTCGAGGACGACAGAGCCCGGGTACGGGCCGTGGACCGAGTCGTGCTCGAGCAGGTACGCAAGCATCGAGGCGTCGGACAGGTCGTTGATGGCAACGATGTCGATACCGGAAAGATCCTTCTTCAACTGGGTGAGGGTCGCAGCGACGTCGTCCAGGTCGCCGATGCTGGCGCCCGAAATCGTCCGCCGCATATTCGCCCAGGCATCGTTGCCTTTGGATGCCCGAAGGAAGTTGCGGCCGATCCGACCGAACCCGTTGATTGCTACTCGCATGTTGATCCTCCCTGGAGGTGTGTGGCTATGTGCGAACAAGTCCCCGGAGTACAACGCCCAGACGGAATGGGTGGTGAGATGGCCGCTCGACAGCCGGGTCGAGAAGGTCCGCCATCACAA
>CBFDAN010000351.1:0-2313 GCA_965602815.1 uncultured bacterium | reverse complement strand
ACACGCGCTGAGCGTCATCGCGAAGTATCGATATCCGGCTTGCTCGAGCGCGCGCATCGAAGCTGAGAATTGGGTGATCACGTCGGCACAGTCACGCCCGTCTTCGAGCATGCCCTGAATGCCGCGGATCTGTCCCTCGACGCGGCGCAGCCTCGTCAGGATGTCGTGAACCTCAGCGTCTTCGGGCTTCATACAACGATGATATACCCCCGAGGGGTATACGCCGTCACCATCGGCCGAAAGAATCGCGAAACACCGGGAATTGATACGACCCGACTCAAGTTATACTGCACGCAACCACTCAGAGAACCATCCCGCCACGCCGGTGGGCACGCGCAACGAAGGAGCACACCCAAATGGGACGCGCCGTAGGAATTGACCTCGGAACCACCAACTCCGTCATCTCGACCCTCGAGGGCGGAGAACCAAAGATCATCAGCAATGCGGAGGGGCACCGCACAACCCCCTCGGTTGTTGCGTTCGCCAAGAATGGCGAAGTCCTGGTCGGCGACCAGGCGAAGCGGCAGGCCATCACGAACCCGGAGCGCACCGTTCGTTCGGTGAAGCGCCATATGGGCACCGATTGGGATATCGAGGTCGACGGCAAGGCCTACAACTCCCAGGAGATTGCCGCCAGGATTCTCATGAAGCTCAAGCGAGACGCCGAGGCGTTTCTCGGTGAGAATGTCACCGAGGCGGTCATCACCGTTCCCGCATACTTCGGAGACGCACAACGCCAGGCCACCAAAGAGGCCGGCCAGATCGCCGGCCTCGAAGTCTTGCGCATCATCAACGAGCCGACCGCTGCCGCTCTGGCATACGGACTCGACAAGACCGAAGACGACCACCTGATCCTCGTTTACGACCTCGGCGGCGGCACGTTCGACGTGTCGGTGCTCGAGATCGGCGAAGGGGTGTTCGAGGTCAAGTCGACCCACGGCGACACCAATCTCGGTGGCGACGACTGGGACGACAAGATCATCAACTGGCTCGTCGAAGGCTTCAAGAACGACAACGGCGTCGACCTCTCGAAGGACGCCATGGCGATGACCCGCCTGAAGGAGGCCGCTGAGAAGGCCAAGATCGATCTGTCTTCCGTGATGGAGACCGAGATCAACTTGCCGTTCATCACCGCAACGAACGAGGGCCCGATTCACCTGCTCCGCACGCTCACGCGGTCGGAATTCGATCAAATGACCGAGGATCTCGTCGAGCGGACCCGGATGCCGTTCGAAGAGGCGCTCAAGGATGCCGGCGTGACGATGAACGACATCGATCAGGTCATCCTCGTTGGCGGCTCGACTCGCATGCCGTCGGTGCAGGCCATCGTGAACGAGCTCGCGGGTAAGGAGCCCAACAAGGGCGTCAACCCGGACGAGGTCGTAGCCGACGGTGCGTCGCTTCAGGCGGGTGTCCTGATCGGCGACGTCAAGGGGATCCTCCTCCTCGACGTCACGCCGCTGACGCTTGGTGTCGAGACCGAGGGTGGTGTATCAACGAAGATGATCGAGCGCAACACCACAATCCCGACGCGCCGATCCGAGATCTTCACCACGGCCGCCGACAACCAGCCCGAGGTGGAGATTCACGTCCTGCAGGGCGAGCGTGCCATGGCGAACGACAACAAGAGCCTCGGACGCTTCAAGCTCCCAGGTATTGCAGCGGCCCGGCGCGGTGTCCCCCAGATCGAGGTCACGTTCGACATCGACGCCAACGGCATCGTCTCCGTTTCGGCCAAGGATCTCGGTACGGGTCAGACTCAGCAGGTCACCATCACCGGTGGCACCGCGCTGTCCGATGAGGACATCGAGAACATGGTCAAGGATGCTGAGGCGCACGCCAACGACGATGCACAGCGCAAAGCGGCGGCCGACGCTCGCAACCAGGCGGACCAGGCGGCGTATCAGATCGAGAAGCAGCTCGCCGAGCACGGCGACAAGCTCACCGACGACGAGCGGAAGGTGGTCGACGAAAAGATCGCTGAGCTGCGGACGTTGCTGGCCAACGAAGCCGCAGACACCGAGGCCCTCAAGAACACCACGAACGAACTCCTGACGTCATCCCAGATCCTCGGACAGAAGATCTACGAGGCGTCCACCGCTGAGAGCGCGGCGGCATCAGCCGACGACGCGCCGGCGAGCGACGACGAGGTTGTCGAAGCCGAGGTGGTGGAGGACGATGAAGAGGCCTAAGGACAGCTTCGAGCCACGAGCTTCGAGCCACGAGCCCGACGGTTCTGCCTCGGCTCCCTCCCCCTTGGAGGTTTCCTCCCCCTCAGGGGGAGGTGGCAGCGGCGCAGCCGCTGACGGAGGG
>CBFDAN010000350.1:0-2314 GCA_965602815.1 uncultured bacterium | reverse complement strand
ACCGACATCCTCGGGGCCGAGGACGCGTTGGGCGATATGGACTTCAAGGTCGCAGGCACCAAGGACATGATCACGGCTCTGCAGCTCGACACGAAGATCGAGTCGCTGCCTGCTCAGGTCCTCATCGATGCGATGAACCAGGCGCTGGATGCCAGGCTGTTCATCCTCGGCAAGATGACGGACGTGCTGCCGGCACCGCGCGAGGAGCTTGCTCCGACCGCACCGAAGATCGAAGCGATCTCTGTCCCCAAAGACAAGATCGGTGAGGTCATCGGGCCGAAGGGCAAGACGATCCGGGAACTCGAAGAGGAGACCGGGGCGACGATCGAGATCGAAGACGACGGAACCATCCGCGTCGGTGCTCCCGATACCACGTCGCTGGAGCTTGCCAAGGAGCGGATCCTCGCCATCGGCTACCCGCCGGAGGCGAATGTCGGAGAGACGTACGAAGGCGAAGTCGTGAACATCACGAAGTTCGGTGCCTTCGTCAACATCCTCCCTGGCCGCGACGGCCTGCTGCACATCTCCAAGATCGGCGGCGGGAAGCGGATCGACCGTGTCGAGGACGTGCTCGCCCTCGGCGACAAGGTTGAAGTGGTCGTTCGCGAGATCGACGATCGCGGCAAGGTCAGCCTCGACCTCGCCAATGCTCCGGAAGCACCCGAAGGTGGGGGCTCGGAGCGGAAGAGCGACGACCGTCCGAGCGACCGCAACGAGGGGCGAAGCGATCGCAGCGAGAGCCGCGGCGACCGCGGACGTGACCGCGGGCGCGATCGTGGGCAACGCGATCGTGGGCAACGCGATCGTGGACGTGACCGCGGCAATGATCGTGGGAAGGACAGCGGTAGTGAGGCCAAACCCGGCCGCACCGTTGTGTCGTTCGAAGATGAATTCGAGGACGGTCTCTCCTAACGAGAACCGACCGAGAGAACAAGCGGAAGCCCCGGGTGATGCCCGGGGCTTCTCGCGTTCGAGACGGGGGATTTCAGTCGTCGAGCACGAACGTGAGTTTCATGTCGACGCGGAAGTGCTTGATGGTCCCGTCTTCGGCGAGCACGACCTTCTGCTCCGATATCCAGGCACCCCGGATATGGTCGATGGTCTGCTGCGCCTTGGCGATCCCTTTGCGGATCGCATCCTCAAAGCTCCCGGGGGATGTAGAGGTGATCTCGACCACCTTCGCAATCGACACGAACCTGCTCCTTTCGTTGGTACGTCTTTAGGATACCGCACTTGTGAATCGAACATATGTTCGATAGGATGTGTGTCCGGCAGGACGCCGGCAGACGATAGGAGAACCGGCGGAATGACGAGAGAGGAGAGAGTCTTCGGACCACCCGGCCGCTGGACGGGGGGACGCGGAGGAGCGCCGGCGACGACGCAGGGGGGCTCTGGGAGCCTAGATCGCGCAGATGAGGCCCGGCGCGGTACGGACTACGGACTACGGACTACGGACTACGGCGCGGAGCGCCCGGACTGGAGACTGGGTCTCCCTTTTCTTGGCCCCGGTCAAGTTGGTGTGCTGACCGGGGATGCGGGGCTTGGGATGACACGGTTGGGACTGGTCATGCTCTCCGACCATGCCAGAACCGGGCCTGTTGCTTACCTCGATGTACGCGGATGGCTGAGCCCGGTTGCAGCATGGGAAGTGGGGATCGAACCCGACCGGCTCGTGATTGCCCGTTGCCGGGACGTCATCCGGTGGGGGAAGGCCGTTGCCGCGCTCCTCGATGGTGCGGCGGCGGTGTTGGCTGAGGTTCCCGCCGGGGCAAAAGACGCGTCGATTCGGAAACTTGCTGCACTCGCCAGGAACCGGGGGACTCCCCTGTTGCTGCGGCCCCTCGATCGGGCAGTACCAACCGGTGTTGCTCACCTGACGCTCGAAGCACGCGAGACCTCATGGAGCGGAGCCGTGGATGGACACGGCCGAATCAACCGGCGGACAACGCTGCTGACGGCTTCCGGAAAGGCCATGCGGGGCATGACCCGAACGATTGAGATGGAGGACGATGGCTCGAACACTCTGCGTGTGGTATCCGGAGTGGCCGCTGCGGAGACCCGGAGCTTCGCAGGATGATCCCTGCCAGGCGATCGGCGTCGACGGTCGGGTCGAAGCAGTAAACGCTCCCGCGTTCGCCGCCGGGATTCGTCGCGGGATGAGAAGAGGTGAGGCCGAGGGGATCTGCCCTCTGGTTGTAACGGTTGAACGCGACCACCCGGCCGAGATGGTTGCGTTCGAGCGGGTTGTTGCAGCGATCGAGGAACTCATCCCGAACGTCGAGATCGTAGAACCGGGGTTGGTCTTCGTGCCGGT
>CBFDAN010000349.1:0-2322 GCA_965602815.1 uncultured bacterium | reverse complement strand
CCCCTACTTCGGCGGGTAGACGCCTGCCGCCTGGGCCTTTTCGGTGGCCCAGAAGACATCGGAGACCTCGGCGATGAGGTCGATCATCTTCTGGGAAGCGGCCGGGTCCATCGTCTTCTTTGCTTCGCCGGCAGCCTTCGTCGCACGCCAGAAAAGGTCGTGCAGGTTCGGGAATTCTTCAACGTGCTTCGGCTCGAAGAAGTCGGTCCACAGCACCCACAGGTGATGCTTGACGAGTTCGGCGCTCTGCTCCTTGATCGAGATGGCCCGTGAGCGGAACACTTCGTCGTCGGACGCCTGGTACTTCTCGGCGATCTTCAGGCACGAAACGGCTTCGATCATTGCCTGCGCCGGGTCGTAGGTTCCGCAGAACAGGTCGCAGTGGGCGTGCGCCTCGTGGCGCGGTGCAAGGATTCTCTCGACGGTCTTCATGGCTTCCCTCCATCGGGTCGGGTTCTTTGCCACCCTACCCGAGCGCGCGACCTCATCTCGGAGGTTCTGTTCCGTACACTCACGGCCGTCAGAGGAGGGCATATTCGCAAGCGAGGTGTGGCGACGGCTGCCATCGGCCTGGCGGTGATCGGAGCGGCGTCGGCCGGTGGAATGTCGCGCAGGTTCGCGATCGTCGACGGTTCGATGCGGCCGACATTTGAGCCGGACGACTGGGTGATCGCACAGCGTCGCTGTGGCGTCCCGACCCGCGGGCACGTCGTGGTCTTCACACACCCTTCCTACCCCGGCTGGACGCTCATCAAGCGGGTGGTCGGCCTACCGGGAGAGAACGTCGCCATCTCCAATGGGCAGACGTACATCGACGGACATGTGGTTGCCGAACCGTGGGCGGACGGACCCACGGCCACCGATGCCGAAGAGACGGTGCCGGATGGGATGGTGTGGGTGATGGCGGACCGCAGGGCGGTCTCATCCGTCGACAGTCGCGTGCTGGGAGCAGTACCGATCGCCGACGTCGGATGGAGGGTCGTCGCTCGCTACTGGCCGCCGTCGCGTGCCGGCAGGGTCGACTCTTAGTTCAGGCCTTCGTCGCAACACAAACAACGTCAAGAGCGTCGCCGTGTTCGGTGCGCCGGACCACCCGTTCGTTGCGCACGATGTCGAGTGCGGAGAAATCGTCCGCGAGTTGCTCTTGCGTGAAGAGCCAATCGGGTCGTGACGGTCCACCGACGCCGCCGGTGAGGTTGTCGAGGTGATGGGCGATGACGACGACCCGTCCCCCCGGAGCGACCGCTCGTTCCGCTGCGGCATGCACGGTGCGCCGCAGGTCTTCGGGCAAGTGAAGGTAGGCCAGGAGAACAAGATCCCATTCCTGCCCGTCGGGATCCCATGTGAGCAGGTCGACCGACTCGAAGGTTGCGTCGATCCCGAGTTCGGCTGCGTTAGCTCGCGCCTGCTCGATCGCAATCGGCGAGAGGTCAAGGCCGGTGACCGTGAAGCCGAGTTTGGCAAGCCACAGGGCATTGCGACCCTGACCACACCCGAGGTCGAGAGCCGTCGCCGGTTCGAGATCCGCAGCAACTTCAACGAGGAACTGATTCGCCTCACGTCCAAACACCGTTCGGCTCTCGCGATACCGGTCGTTCCACATGTCTTGCATGACTTCTCTGTCCATGGAGCGAAGGTATCAGACGTCGAGGTGTTTCGTCGCTTCCCGGAATGACAACCCGGAGAGTTCGCCTCGATGTTCGGTCACGAATGCGACAACCGCCGAAGGATCGGTCTTGGCGTAGTCCCGCAGCGCCCAGCCGATCGCTTTCCGGATGAAGAACTCGGCTTCGTGCATACGCCGCTCGCAGGCGTCGAAGAGCAGACAGGTATCGGTCGCCTGCTTGTGTCCGATCTGTCCGATGATCGCGGAGCGTCGCAGCCACATGTCGGGGTCGTCGATCCATGCCCTGACCTTCGCGGTCGTGCTGTCGCGCTGGTTGAGCAAGACCTGTCCGACAAGGTGGATCGCAATGGCATCGACGAAATCCCACCACGCCCCCTCGACGATCATCCCCCGATAGAGTGGGATCGACGACACGGTGATGTACCTCTGGAACGAACCGGCATAGTCGATCGCGAGATAGCGCTCTTCTCGGTGCGGCTGGTTCCACAGTGCAAGCACCGCCTGCCGGTACTCGGTTCTGCTGCCAGGTGGGAATCGACGGACAGCTTCGCGGTGCACAGGAAGACGCGCCGCCTTCTGGGCGCCGTAGAACGGCGTATCGGTCTTCATGTAGGCGGCCATCGATGCAGCCTTGGTCGGATCTGCTCCCTCGCTGAGGCCGTGACCGACGAATACGAGAAGCCCTTCAACGTCCA
>CBFDAN010000348.1:0-2324 GCA_965602815.1 uncultured bacterium | reverse complement strand
GTCTCAAATCTCGCGTCTCAAATCTCGCGTCTCAAATCTCGCGTCTCAAATCTCGCGTCTCAAATCTCGTGTCCTCGGTCCTGCTACTCCCTACGTCCTGCTTCCTACTCCGTCACCGCTCCTTCCCAGTCCCGGTGCAGATCTGCATAGACCCCACCGGCTGCGACGAGGTCTGTGTTATGGCCGCGTTCGACGAGTCGACCAGAGTCGAACACGAGAACGGTGTCGGCAGCTTCCGCGGTCGACAGTCGGTGGGCGTCCGTGGTGAGGTAGGACGCTGGCCTACGGGAGCATGATGACCCTGGTGCCGACCTCGGCCCAGCCAAATGTGAACTTCGCATCGTCGAAGTCCTGACGGACGCAGCCGCCGGATCGGAGTGTTCCGAGCTGTTCCTTGGTCTGAAGCGGTGAGCTGTCGGAGTGGATCGGGATCGAGTGGAACCCGTACGGCCACTCCTCCCGAGCGAAACGGACCATGTACTCCATAGTGATGCCGTCGTACGGAGCCCACGCGTACCGGGACTTCGAGTAGACGTTGTACCGGCCCGGGTTCGGTACTCCGCGGCGTCCAGAGACCTGGTGCGTCTTCGCCAGTTCGCCGGTCGCTTCGACGAACCACACGCGTGCCTCGCGGTTCGCGTAGATGACTCGGCGGCCGGAACCCACCCCTGGATACGGGAGCGGAGGTTTCTCCGGTTCCAGCGTGCCGGTCGCCGCCACGAACTCCGGAGAGTCCGTGAAAGCCACAACGAGGCTCCCTCTGGTCAATTCTCCGCTTTGGAGCATCTCGACAAACGCCTCAACCCCACCGGCTGACGGTTCGCGTGCCAGAACCGTGCGATAGAGAATGATCACGAGGGCTTCGTCGGCGGGATCACCGAACCGATCCAGGAATTCGCGGCTCGTTGTGAACGCGTCTGCGATTGTCACCAGCGGCAGACCGTTCCAGTAGCGCCGGGCCCAGTATTCAACTTCGAGGGCGTCGGGTTCCCGTCCGAGCAGGCCGCAGTAGAGACGCACGATCGAATCAGATACCTCCCTGTCGGTCCGCTCGGGGCCGAGTCCGGCGAGTGAACCGATGGACGCATCGGTCGAGTCAACGGCCACTGCAAGATCGACGCCGCCTGTGCCGACCGAAGCCCACAGACTTGCCTCGTCGGGGAATCGGATGGCGGCCATCGGCATGGATTCGGCGTCGGGATCACCTTCAACGATGGCCGGATCCGCGGCAGGCACATGACCGGGGGTGAGAACGCCGTCAACCAATCCGGAGGACGAGAGCGATCGGCATGTGCTGATCGCTCCACCTGATGCTGCGGCAGCAGGAGGGACATCCACGAACAGCGCCGAGCCGAACATCGCAATGGATGCGAGACACACGACCGACACGCGCAGGAATGATCGATCACCCATGGAGTGTGCAACGCTACCCCGCTTCGAAACCAAGGTCTAGGAATCTCTAGCTCGTGCGGCGGACGGCACGTAGGGTTGCATCCGAGGTCGCGATCAAGCCGAAGGAGGAGGCAAGACCAATGGGTCATCCCAATGGGACGTTCGGATGGGCCGATGTGGCGGTTCCAGATATGAATCACGGGAAGGCGTTCTACTCCGGATTGTTCGGGTGGGACGCGGTCGACTCTCCGGCCGACGAATCGATGCCCTACACGATGTTCATGCTCGACGGGAAGGCTATCGCCGGCATGGGACCGCTCCGCCCGGAAGACATCGCGGCGGGCCAGCCGCCGGTCTGGTCGTCGTATGTGCTGGTCGACAATGTCGACGCAACAGCGGCCAAAGCCAAAGAACTCGGTGCGGTGCTCCTGATGGAGCCCATGGAGATCCCGGAGGCCGGCAAGATGTTCTTTGCCATCGATCCTGTTGGTGCCGCGATCGGGTTCTGGCAGGCCGGCCAACACGTCGGAGCGGGAGTGTTCAATGTTCCCGGTGCTATGTCGTGGAATGAGTTGGCGTGTCGCGACGTCGACGCAGCGAAAGCCTTCTACACCGAGTTGCTTGGTTGGGGCATCGACGTTCAGCAATACGACGACTTCACCTACACGGTCGTCACGGTCAACGACCGTCCGAACGGCGGTATCTACGACATGGCCGGGATGCTCCCAGACGAGATTCCGCCACACTGGTTTGTGTGGTTCACCGTGGACGGAACCGATGAAGCCGTTGAACACGCCCGTGTGCTCGGCGCGACGGTTCAGCGGGAGCCGTGGGACGCGACCTTCGGCCGGATGGCCGTCCTGAGCGATCCACAAGGACCGACCTTCGGAATCGTCACGATGCCGGAGCGGAAGTAGGAAGACACGAGACAA
>CBFDAN010000347.1:0-2328 GCA_965602815.1 uncultured bacterium | reverse complement strand
TCCACCGGGTTCGACGATTCGAGCGCATTCCGAGAAGAACGTCGCGTGATCCTCAATCAAGTCCGGGACGAAGAGTGAGAACGCCGTGCCAATCGAGTTCGTGCGAATCCACCCGAGGCTCGGCAGCGTCGCCCTGACAACCGGAGCGGTCTCATGTGCCTTCTTGAGCAGCTGTTGGGAACTGTCCGTTCCGAATGCGCTCGCGTCGGATTTCGCCCAACGCAGCCATTGGCCCTCGCCACACCCGAGATCGAGCAGCGGCGCTTTCGAGCCGGCCAAGAGTTGGTCGAACATCGGCCCGACGTCCTCGTGGTACACCGGATCTTCGGAGACTTCCCTTTCCCACCACTCAGCGAGGTCATCCCAAGTCGGTGTTGGATCAGCCATGTGAGCAGACGCCTTCTCGTCGCATGACCGGACTCGGATCGCCCATCATCTGAGAGTCCCCGCGAGGAACCTTCCGGTGTGGGACTCGCGATGAGAGGTCACGTCTTCCGGCGTCCCCGTGGCACCTACGCGGCCGCCGCCGTCTCCCCCGCCGGGTCCAAGATCGATCACCCAGTCTGCCGTCTTGACAACGTCGAGGTTGTGTTCGATGACGACGACGGTGTTGCCGGCGTCAACCAACCGATCGAGCACGCCGAGTAGCTTTCGGATGTCCTCGAAGTGCAGACCGGTCGTGGGCTCGTCGAGGATGTAGAACGTGCGCCCGGTCGACCGCTTGGCCAGTTCAGTTGCCAGCTTCACCCGCTGCGCTTCACCACCCGAGAGGGTTGGTGCCGGCTGCCCAAGGCGGATGTAGCCGAGTCCCACGTCGAAGAGCGTCCCGAGGATCCGGGCAATTCTCGGTTGATTCTCAAAGAAGTGGAGTGCCTCTTCGATCGACATCTCCAACACGTCGGCGATGGAATGGCCCTTGAACGTGACCTCGAGGGTGTCCCGGTTGTAGCGGCGCCCCTTGCAGGTGTCGCACGGAATGTAGACGTCGGGGAGGAAGTGCATCTCGATCTTCAGCGTTCCGTCCCCCTTGCACGTCTCACAACGCCCACCCGACACGTTGAATGAGAACCGGCCCGGCTTGTACCCGCGCATCTTGGCGTCCGGCGTGGCAGCGAAGAGTTGCCGGATCGCATCGAACGCTTTCGTGTAGGTCACCGGGTTCGATCGGGGTGTGCGTCCGATCGGGGATTGGTCGATGTTGATGACTTTGTCAATGTGCTCGATGCCTTCGACGGAACGGTGTCGTCCGGGAATCCGTTTTGCACCGTGGAGTTCGGCATGGAGCGCCCTCGACAGGATCTCCTGTACGAGCGACGACTTCCCGCTGCCCGAAACGCCGGTCACGGCAACGAACCGTCCGAGGGGGAATTCGACATCGATGTCTTGCAGATTGTTCTCGGCTGCACCGCGGATGATGAGTGACTCCCCGGAACCAGTTCGCCGATCCGCCGGCACGGTTATCGAACGACGGCCGGCGAGGTAGTCTCCGGTCAGTGACGCTGGCTCGCCTTCTATGTCGATCAGCGACCCTTCCGCAATGATCTTTCCACCGTGCTCCCCCGCTCCGGGCCCGATATCAACAATGTGATCGGCGGTGCGAATCGTCTCCTCATCGTGCTCGACAACGATCAGTGTGTTCCCGAGATCACGGAGCCGGACGAGTGTTTCGATCAGACGCTGATTGTCACGCTGGTGCAACCCGATCGACGGTTCGTCGAGGATATATAGAACACCCACAAGTCCCGAGCCGATCTGGGTAGCGAGCCGAATGCGCTGTGCTTCACCCCCTGCAAGCGTGGCTGCGGAACGCATGAGGGTGAGATAGTCGAGGCCGACGTTGAGGAGAAAGTCGAGTCGCGCTCGGATCTCCTTGATGACTCGTTCCGCGATCTGCTCGTCGCGATCCGAGAGGTCGAGGTCCGCGAGGCTCGCCGATGCCTTTTCAAGTGAGAGGCTCGATATCTCGGCGATCGACAGCCCGTCGACGGTCACCGCGAGCGAGATCGGATTCAGCCGTCCACCGACGCATGATCGACACGGCACCTCGCGCATGAACTGCTGATAGCTCTCACGAACCGCGTCGCTTTCCGAGTCTGCGTAGCGACGTTCGAGCCACGGGACCGCACCCTCGAAGTTGGTGTCGTACCGCCGGGTGCGGCCAAATCGGTTCTCGTAGGTGACGGTATAGGCGCGATCGCTGCTGCCTTCCATCAGCAATCGCCGGTGCTCCTCGGACAAGTCGCGATACGGTTGATCCATATCGATCCCCTCCGCTGCTGCCACCGCTGAGAGGAGACGCTGGTAGTAGGTCATTCGATGCCGGCCCCG
>CBFDAN010000346.1:0-2328 GCA_965602815.1 uncultured bacterium | reverse complement strand
GCTGCTTTCCGTCGGCTACTCCGCGTGTCACTGGTGCCACGTCATGGCCCACGAGTCATTCGAGGACGAAAAGACAGCACAGTTTCTGAACGAGCGGTTCGTAAGCATCAAGGTCGACCGCGAGGAACGCCCCGATGTCGATCGGATCTACATGGACGCTGTGACCGCGACCACGGGGCATGGCGGATGGCCGATGACCGTCTTCCTCACGCCCGGTGCGAAGCCCTTTTACGCCGGCACCTATTTCCCGAAGGAGCCGCGCCAAGGGATGCCGTCGTTCATGGAGCTCTTGTATGCGATCGATAGCGCGTGGCGAGACGAACGAGACGATCTGGTCGGTCGCTCAGAAGACATCACCCGGCTTCTTGCCGCCCAAACGAACGCTTCTTCGATTCTGCCCTCAGAAGGAGCCTTGGAGACGGCGGTCGACGCCATTGCGGCTACGTTCGATTCGACCAATGGAGGGTTCGGTCGCGTACCCAAATTCCCTCAGCCGTCCACTCTGGAGTACTTGTTGCGTTTCTCGGTGCTCCGGCCCGGCAGCGACCGTGCGGCGAACGCACGAGCCATGGTCGTGGCGACGCTCGACCACCTCTCGCGCGGTGGCATCTACGACCATCTCGACGGGGGCTTCGCTCGCTACTCGGTCGATGAGCGCTGGCTCGTGCCGCACTTCGAGAAGATGCTCTACGACAACGCTCTCCTCGCTCGCCTGTTCTTGCGTGCATGGCAGACCACGGGAGAATCCTGGATGGAGGAGACCGCCCGGGGAACTCTCGACTATCTCGCACGGGACATGCTGGATCCGTCGGGAGGGATTCACTCCGCGGAGGATGCGGACGCCGAAGGGGTCGAAGGCGCGTTTGCGGTGTGGGAGTGGCGCGAACTCGTCGAAGTCCTCGGCGAGGACGTCGAGTTGGCAGCCTCGATCTACGGCGCAACACCAGACGGAAACTTCGAGGGATCGAACATTCTCAACCTGCCCGAACCTCTCGCAAATCTTGCCCTCACTCTCGATCTCACCGAAGAAGATCTGCACCGCGCGAAATCCCGGATCGATGATCAGCTCCGCCACCACCGATCGATGAGGATCCATCCCGGCCGAGATGACAAAGTTGTGAGCGCATGGAACGGACTCGCGCTGCGCGCCTTCGCCGAGGCCGGAGCGGTGCTCCGCAGCGACGACTACCTGTCCGTAGCACAAGGGATCGCTGGATTCCTCACTGAAACGGCCCTGGTCGACGGCCGCCTCCTGCGGTCCTGGCGCAAGGGGCGCAACGGACCGGACGGGTTCTGCGATGACTATGCAGCCGCAGCCCTCGGGCTCTTCGCTTTCTACCAGGCGACCGGGGAAGAGCGTTGGTACCGCATCGCGGAAGAGATCACCCGCACAATGGTGGAGCTTTTCGCCGACGAGGATGGAGGTTTCTTCGCCACCGCAGTCGACGCCGAGGAGCTCATCGCCCGGCCGAAGAACACACACGACAACCCGACACCATCCGACAATGCGCTCGCTGCCGAGGCGCTCGCAACACTTGCCGCGTACACCGGAGATCCAGAGTTGTTCATGCTGCTCGAACGCACCATCCAGTCCGTTGGGCCGAGCCTCTCAACCCAGCCGTGGGCCCACGGGAGCCTGCTCGGTGTGTGGATCGCGTCCCCGATGCGCGAGGTTGCGATCATCGGACCTCCCGAACACCGCCACCCCCTTGTTGATGTTGTGTGGGAACAGTTCCGGCCCGACACCGTGGTGGCGCAGGGTTCCGGTTCCGCATCGGACGTTCCGCTCCTTGACGGCCGGGGGTCGGAAGAACGAGCGATGGCCTACGTCTGTCGTGGGTTCATCTGCGACCTCCCGACCGAGTCGGCGGACCATCTGCGCGTTCAGCTCGACGGAGGTTGATCGACCAAGACGGCTTCGACCGACGCCACCCGTTGGGGAGCCGCATCGAGGATCGTGATCGTCAGACCCTCGAATGCGAACATCTCGCCCACGTCGGGGATCCGACCTGCGACCCCGATCACGAGGCCTCCCACGGTGTGCCATTCACCGTCCGGAAGTGCGACACCCGTTTCCGATTCGAGGTCGTCGACGTCGGTTGCGGCATCAACATGCCACCGGCCGCGACCCATGGATCGAATCATCGGATTGAGGAACTCGCCCTCGTCCGAAACCCGCCCGACGAGCTCCGCGACGACGTCTTCGATCGTGACGATCCCGGCAGTTCCGCCGTGCTCGTCGATGGCGAGTGCCAAATACACACCGGCTGTCTGCATCTCAGCGAGCAGTTCGATGACACTTTTGGTCTCCGGGACGACGAGTTCCCT
>CBFDAN010000345.1:0-2333 GCA_965602815.1 uncultured bacterium | reverse complement strand
GTTCCGTTCGACACGTTCATCGACTCGAGCGGGTCTTCGGTGAAGACCGTGTGGCCCCGAGCCTTGGCGTCGTTGATGGTCTCCATGACCAGCAGCGGAGTCTTCGTCTGAACGTAGTGGACGTCGGCCGGGTCTTCGATACCGGCTTCGGCCATGGCGCGTCGCACACCTTCAGCGACCTTCTCCACCATCGCCGGGCGGCCGATGTCCTCCGGGAGGATGACATCGCTCATCGCGTACCCGACGGCAAGGCGCGGCTCGTCGGAAGCGGGGCCTTCGTCCGCGACCTTGGCGAAAATGGTGGCGTGGGGTGTCAGGATTCCGTCGGTACCGCCGGACCAGACCATCGGAATCTCGTCGACCTCTTCGACCGGTCTCGTGCCCTTCTCCATCAGCACTTTCCGGAAGGCCTGATCGGCCAGGATTCGGGTGAAGTCGTTGACCCCGCCGTTGCCCTCGGTCTTCCCAACGACGGCTACGACGCCGTCCGCGTCGAACGCCCCTTCATCGATCAGCGCCGCAAGACCTGACGCGTCACCGACACTCTCGAGTACGACTTTCCGGACCTCGATCGCCATCGTCTACTCCCTCGTGTGAGCGGATCCCTGCAGTCGCACTGCGGCGCCGTGTCCAACGATCGCTGTGCGACATCCCATGTTCCGACGAACTCGAACTCTAGACAAGGGAACAACGACCCAACGACTGAGAGCTGTCGCTCGCGAGAGACCCTCGAATTTGCGGAGCATCAGCGTCTGAGAATGATCCGGATCGCGAGGATCGTCAGTTCATACAGGACATACAGGGGCACCGAAAGAAGCATCAACGTCATCGGGTCGCCAGATGGAGTGATGAATGCTGCGGCGATCAGGATGACGAGCAACGCCCACCGACGATTGCTCCTGAGTGTCTTGCTGGTAACGCCGCCAACCGCAGCAACACCGAACAGAAACACCGGAAACTCAAACGCCAGGCCGAATGCGAGGATGAACCGCATAGCGAACTTCAGGTAGAAGTCCGCCCCGATGATCGGCGTCAGAGCGTCTCCTCCGAATTCAAGGAGGAAGCCGAGTCCACGCTCGAGGGCGACATAGCCGACGACTACCCCCGCGAGAAATAGGGCGACGAAGACCACCGTGATCGGATAGGCCCATCGCTTCTCGTTCGGATTGAGCGCCGGAGAGATGAACCGCCAGAGCTGATAGAGAATCACCGGCGATGCGAGAATCACCCCTCCGAACAAGCTCAGACGCATGACCGTCGAAAACGCCTCGGTCGGCTTGAAGAATGCGAGTTGACCGTCCGGGACAGCGAGTTGGTACGGCTTGGCGAGCAGGTCGAGGATCTCCTCGTTGAATATGAACGCGATCGCCGTACCTACGGCCACGGCGATTGCCACCTTCACAAGGCGCGATCGCAACTCCACCAGATGACCCATCAAGGGCATCGACGATGAGGTCACGACGCCTCGTCATCAGGTGTTGCTGCCGGTCGATCCTGGGAACTCTGAGCATCGCCCGACTCCGACTTCGCGTCACTCGCGTCACTCGCGACACCCGCATCGCCCGACTCCGACTTCGCGTCACTCGCGTCACTCGCGACACCCGCATCGCCCGACTCCGACTTTCGGTCGCTTGTGGCATCCAGACTGACATCCGGCATCTCGACGGACATGCCCGTGACGGACGATGCAATGCCCTTCATGTCGCCGATCGTTGCGTCGTACTCGCCTTTGAGGTCCTTGATTGGCGCTGCCAACTCGCCAAGCTCGCCGTCGAGAGATTCGGTGAACGATCGCGACATCTCGCGTGCCTTCGCTACCATCTGACCGGCCTTCTTGGTGATTTCGGGAAGACGCTGAGGGCCGAATACGATCAGCGCGACGAACACGATGACCAGGATTTCGCCGAAGCCAAGACTTCCCATGCCTCGAATAGTAGACCCGCCGAAAACGTGCGATCAGATCGCGGCATGATCTCTCTGTTTGTGCGACCTGCGGACGCGCCACCGGTAGTCGGGCCGCTTTCGATGCCCCGACAAGCCGAGACAACCACCGATGCGGGCTCGGCCAAGAACACCACATCGCTGAAAGTACCACGCCGCGAGCCTGCCAAACCGGCTCAGCCCCGGGGGAGAGCCATCTTCAAGAATGGCCCGCAAGAATCACAAGGAGATCGGCTCGAGGACAGTCGAAACCACCGGACCGTCTTCGGTGATGAGCACGGTGTGTTCGAAGTGTGCCGAGAGGGCACCGTCGGCAGTGACAACCGTCCACCCGTCGTCCAGGACAACCGTCTCTGCCGTTCCGAGGTTGAACATCGGTTCGATGGCAAGCG
>CBFDAN010000344.1:0-2334 GCA_965602815.1 uncultured bacterium | reverse complement strand
CCTCACGCGCACGACGCGTGAGGCCAGGCCGCGAATCGACGCTCGGTACGGCCACTACAACGCCGAGCGGACCGCTGCAGCTGCCGATACCTCCCCAACGGCGGTCGCAGCGTCAGAATCGGTGAACCCCGTCAACTCGCCTTCCCCAACGACGTAGTTGGCGGGGTTCATCGTGTCAAGCGCTCCCAGAGCCAACTCGTTGGTCGCAACACGTCGAGTCGTGGACCCGATCGAGTCCTCAGAACGCACGGTTGCGGGTGGTTCGGCAGAGGACGGAGCTGATGGCGATCTCCCTGTGGTACCGACTGCGGAGATTCCCCTAACGCTTTGCGGACTCGTGCCGTGCAGTCGGAGACGAAACCGGGACTCCACACCCACATCTGGCAGGAGTCGTCGATCTTCCGCGGAACCGGACGCCGCCGACCACGCGCCCGCCTCGGCTAGGCTCATCTTGGGGTCAGCAAGGGAGAATCGCGATGTCCGTAGAGGACCTGCGCCAGAGAGTTCGTTCCGTCTTGGGTGTGGCTTCGGCCGAAGTCACCATGGGGCCCAACGAGGAACCGTTGGTTCGCGTCTGGACGGATGGAACTCGGTCCGAGGCCGATGTTCAGAAGGCAATTGAGACCGCAATGGCGGAGCACTCCGTCGGCGCCGACGACGCAATAGCCCCCGTCTACGAACTCGATGATGGGGCGTCGTCAGGGTCCAAAGAGCCAACCGCTGGGTACACCCCGCCGGCCGTTCTTGTCACGGTGTCGGCGGTTCAACTCGCCAAACTCGCCGTTGAGGAATCTGACGAAGGCGTGGAGGTGCGCGCGATCGACGAGACGGGTCGGTTCGCAATCGCTTTGGTTGGTGAAGGTGACGCTGCACTCGATGAGGCGGTCGCTGCCGCCGTCTCATACCTCAATGGGTTGGAGGAACCAACCGCAATCAAGGTCGATACTCGCGACATGGACGGGTCCGACATTGTCACCGTCCTCATCGACATGCCGTCAGGTGACCGCGCCGTCGGAGCGGTTCTTGCTCGAGGTGGCCCCCTCTTCAACCTTGGGCGAGCGGTCAATGCAGCGCTGTCCGATGTGAGGTAGCCAATCAGGCCGCCCATGGCCCGGTGTCGATTCATCACGCTAGACGGGCCTCTCGGTCCGGGGGTACCGCAGCGGGACTACTCAACGATCCTAGCTGCAGCACGAAGGCGCCCAACGGCGCACGACGCACCGTGCGACGCGCGACGGCAAACCGGCCGGGTGGCTGCTTTCGAAGGTCCTGTATCCGTTCGACAAGGTGTCGTTCGGTATCGCTCGCGGCTGCCACACAGTCGGGAGTCTGCTCGCAGGAGTTCCGGTGTTCATCCTGAGCACGACCGAGTGCAAGAACCGGGAGAGTCAGAACCATGCCACCATGCCCGAAACGGGAAGACGTTCTCGGTCGTCACACCTAGATGCTCCTGGTGATACCGCCGTCGACGCGGATGTTCTGGCCGGTGATGTAGCTGGCACGATCGGATACAAGGAACGCCACCGTCTCGGCGATCTCGGCCGTGCGACCGTAGCGACCCATGGGGATTCTGGCCCTCCGATCCTCCGTCTCGGGGAGGCTATCGATGAAGCCCGGCAGCACATTGTTCATCCGGATCGCGTCGGCAGCGTATTGATCGGCGTACAGCTTGGTGAATGCGGCTAGTCCTGCTCGGAACACGCCCGACGTCGGGAACAGGGCCTCAGGCTCGAACGTGGCGTAGGTGGAGATGTTGACGATCGACCCTCCCCCCTGGTGTTGCATGTGGGGCGTGACGAGCCGAGCGATTCGGATTACGTTGAGCAGGTAGACCTCCATGCCCACGTGCCATTCTTCGTCGGTCATCTCCAGGATCGGACCCTTCGGGCCGTGACCCGCGCTGTTGACGACGGCATCGATGCGGCCCCACCGATCGATGGTCGTGTCGACGAGGCGCTTCAGATCGTCGGCCGACCGGTTCGAGCCGGTGAGCCCCAATCCGTCGAATTCGTCGGCGAGCGCTTCGCCCTTGCCCGATGAGGAGAGCACGGAGACCATGTACCCGTCCGCGGCCAGCTTGCGGACCACCTCGGCTCCCATGCCGCTCCCCGCGGCGGTGACAACTGCGACCCGGACATCAGACACGGCGTGCTCCTCGCTCGAATACCAAGGACCCAGGGTACGTCCCGATCGGATCCGAACACACGTTGACGGATGACGTTGCGGGGCGTCGTCACACGACCGGAGTGAGAATGCTCAAACAATCCGGCGGGTCGGCGATACTCCTGTGGTCGCCCCGCAGCAATATGGCTGCTAGGAAAGGAGAGCGGCTTG
>CBFDAN010000343.1:0-2341 GCA_965602815.1 uncultured bacterium | reverse complement strand
GTCAGCACGATCAGGCGCACGCCCAGGTCGCGCTTTGAAGGCCGGGCGGAAATCACTGGCAACGCGGTGATCAAGGGTGAGCATTTTCTGTTGCTCTCGCACGCCACCGATCAGACGCTGACCGGCGTCGTCGTGAACCGTGGCGCGAACGTCACCCAACCGGAGATCGGCCAACTGGTCTCCGTTGAATCCCACGTGATCTGCAATTCCTGCGCCTGGTGTCGAACCGGCCAGGGACACCTCTGCCCCAACACGCAGATCCTCGGCGTGCATCGCGACGGTGCGTACGCCGAATACGTCGCAGTGCCGGCGCAGAACGCATGGCCGGATCCACCCGGCATGCCGCTGTCGATCGCATCACTCCAGGAGAACTTCGGCAACGCGGTGCATACGGCGACGATCCCCAACATCGCGGGACGTAAGGTGCTCGTCACCGGGTCCGGTCCGGTCGGTGTGATGACCATGGCAGTCGCCAAGGCACTCGGGGCCCGGGCCGTGTACGCCACCGACGTGTCCGACTATCGGCTTGATCTTGCAGCCACGATGGGGGCGGACGTGACGCTGAATCCGCTGCGTGACGACGTAGCGGAACGTATCGCCGAGATCACAGATGGCGAGGGTGTTGACGTGCTCCTCGAGATGTCCGGCGCGTCGTCGGCGCTCGAAGCCGGATTCGCCGCCCTGAAACCCGGCGGTGAGGCGGCACTCCTCGGCCTTACGTCTGAGGCCTTCCCATTCGATCTCGACGACAACATCATCTTCAAGGGTGCCACCGTGTACGGCGTGGTCGGACGACGCCTCTGGCAAACCTGGCTCGAGATGCGCGGCTTGATTCGCTCCGGGGCGGTCGATCTTGCTCCCGTCGTCACACACCGGTTTGCACTTGATGACTCCACCGCCGCTTTCGAACTCATGCAGTCCGGAGAATGCGGCAAGGTAGTCATGTTCCCGGATCCCGCGTATGCCGACGGACCGCTGAGCTGATGGAGGCACGATGACCGACAAGACAGCGTTCATCCGAGACGAGGTGCAGGCCCTCAGGGACCAGGGCCTGTACAACACGATCCGGACCGTCGACGGCCCTCAAGGCGCACACCTGATCGTCAGCGGCCGGGAGGTCCTCAACTTCTGCTCGAACAACTATCTCGGCCTCGCCAACAACCCACGACTCGTTGAGGCCGCGTCCGCGGCGCTCAGCCGCTACGGCGTGGGGCCGGGCGCGGTCCGAACCATCGCCGGCACAATGACGATTCACACCGAACTCGAAGAGGCGCTTGCGCGGTTCAAGGGAGTCGATGCGACCATCTCGCTCCAGTCGGGGTTTGTCGCCAATCTCGCGGTGATTCCTGTGCTCGTTGGCGACGGCGACTTCATCATCTCCGATGCGCTGAACCACGCCTCGATCGTTGACGGCGTGCGCCTGTCCAGGGCGGCACGGAAGATCTACGGTCACAACGACGTGGCGGAGTTACAGACGCGCCTTGCCGAGGCCCGCGCCGAAGGGGCGAACCGGATCCTCGTGATCACCGATGGCGTGTTCTCGATGGATGGTGATCTGGCACCACTCGATCGGATCGTCGACGCGGCCGACGAATTCGACGCGATGGTGATGGTCGACGACGCACACGGTGAAGGGGTCGTTGGACGCGGAGGTCGAGGCATCGTGGACCACTTTGGTTTGCACGGCCGGGTCGACGTCGAGGTCGGCACCATGTCAAAGGCGTTCGGTGCCGTCGGCGGGTACGTCGCCGGTTCGACGGAGTTGATCGAGTGGCTCCGTCAACGAGGGCGGCCGTTCCTGTTCTCATCTGCAGTGCCGCCGCCCGACGTCGCGGCGTGTCTTGCCGCCGTGGAGATCCTCGACGCCTCGACAGAACTCGTTGATCGGCTGTGGGCGAATGCCGCCGCATTCAAGTCGATGATGACCGCGACGGGCTTCGACATCGGGTCGAGCGAGACACCCATCACTCCTGTCATGCTCGGTGATGAGCACCTGGCTCGCGAGTTCTCCCGCAAGCTCCTCGAGGAACAGGCAGTGTTCGCCCAAGCGATCTCGTTCCCGACCGTGGCTCGGGGGAAGGCGCGCATCCGGGTCATGATCTCGGCAGCGCACACCGAGGGTGATCTCCGAGACGGGGCAGCGGCGTTTCTCGCTGTTGGAAGGGAACTCGGTGTCGTTACCTGACATCACCAGCCACGGGACGCGGCGGCTCCAGCAGATCTGGGTTCTCTTCGTTATCCCCGTGCTCGTTGTGATTGTCATTGTGGCGGTCGGTGCACCACTTCCCTCGAGTGCCAACACAGGGCCGTTCGGCGCAGTGGTGGGTCTCGTCGCCGTGGT
>CBFDAN010000342.1:0-2342 GCA_965602815.1 uncultured bacterium | reverse complement strand
GAGAAGCTGCAACCCGAGGCGGTGGGTTCGATCAACCACCGTTCCGTATACGACTTGAAGAAGCTGCTCGAAGTCATCTCATATGCGAAGACACGATTCTCCACCCATTCGGTGGTCCGAAAGTGATTCCAATAGATCTTGCCTCGAACATCCTCCTCCCAATAGAACGTGGAATCCGGTCCCGGCCCGTCGCTGGTGTACTCAAACTTCTCGAGCATCGTGTACCACGACTTCGTCTTCTCAGGCTCCACCAGATACGGCCACACCCGCTCCGGCGGCGCATCAATATCCACAGACATGCTGACCTTCACAGGCTCACTCCTCAGCTAGACGACGATGGATTCGTACTTTGAAAGGTTCGGAGATCAGGTTCCACAGGGTGATCCAGGATCGTCAACCGATCCAGAATCTTCTGAGCACACGCTGACATCTCGGAAGCCGTGGCTTTGCGCATCCTCCCCGGTTGCTGCGCCACTCCTCACAAAGCGATCCAGACTGAACCCTAGCCGCCGAACCACACGGTTGGAGCCTGGATGGGAGACGACCTCGCTGGACGGATCCTGCCCAGCCATATCGGGCCGGATGGGTGGCAAGGACGGTCGTGTAAGGCTGCTGCTGTTCTCGGTCACGGCCTCTATCCAAGAGTGGATCGTCTTGTTTGTGGTTTCGGTTCGTAGAGCCGTCGCTAGGGCTGGCTGGCCGGCTGACTGCTGCAGGACGGACTCATGACGTCGCAGATCGATCGGCTCGTCTCCGGTCTGTGAGGCCCAACGGCGTCGTCAGCAGGGTGATATCGTGTAGGCGTCTGCCATTCCACGGACGTCCGTCCCTTCCTGGGCCCTTGCTAGGCGGCGGGGACGGCGTAGAGAGGAGTTCTCATGCAGGCACGGGTGTTGGTTCTCGGTGCTTCAACGCTGCTTGTCTTGCTGGCGGTATCGGCATGTGATGGGAGCGTGTTTGGGGTACGCGGATCGGGGAATGTGATCACGGAGTCGCGTGATGTGAGCGGCTTCAGCGAGATCGCGTTGTTCGGCAGCGGCACAGTACGCGTTGACGTCAATGGGACTGAGTCGCTGACCGTCGAGGCGGAGGACAACATCATGCCGCTGCTCAAGACCGAGGTGAGCAACGGGCGCCTCGAACTCAGCGTCGAGTCGAGCATCTCGCCGACGACTGACATCACCTACACCGTTGCAGCGGTGGAGCTCGATGGGGTGACAATCGCGGGAAGTGGGGATGTCACAGCGAGTGGCATCGCAGCCGATTTGTTTGACGTTGAGATCAGCGGCTCAGGACGGGTGGAACCGACCGGAACGGCGGCTTCGTTGGTCGTCGAGATCTCGGGGTCCGGGCGCTACCTGGGTGAAGGTCTCGAGGCCTCGATCGGCACCGTTCGCGTATCGGGAAGTGGAGAGGCCGTTGTCAACGTCACTGACGACTTGGACGTTGATGTCAGCGGTTCGGGTGGTGTGCAGTACGTCGGCGAGCCAACCATCACCGAATCGGTATCGGGGTCGGGTAGAGTCACGCGCCGCTGAGTGGAAGCAACCATGGGCGCCGACCTGACCGATCCCCATGCAGGAGCGGGTTGAAATGACGAATCGCCCTATCGGCTCACCGGAGCGTGGATCGTGGTTGGGGGGTGAGGGAGGTTTCGTGACGCGCTGTGCATCTGTCGGCGCCTGCTTGGCTGTGATCCTTGCTGCCTGTGGCGGTGGAACCCTGAGCCTCGCCGAATACAACGAGCAGGGAACGGCTCTGGCCACGGTGATGGAGGAACGCATCTACGAACTGGACGGCGCGTGGGACTCCCAGACTGCGACCGTGGAAGACGCCCGGACCTACTGGGACCAGCGGATCGACGCATATGAGACGGCCCTCGAAGGCTTCCAGACTCTCGAACCAGCCGGGGAAGCGGCAGAACTACATCGGACGGGCATGGAGTTGTTTGCGAAGCTCGTCGCAGCAGAAACAGCCCTGGCCGTGCGGGTCGCTTCGTTCGAGACGGTGACCGGACCCAAGCAATGGTGGAGCACGGCGGAGGGAGCGGCAGTGGGTGCGGTCAACGAAGAGATCTATTCCTTCTGTCTGGTCTTCCAGGCAATGTACGACGCGACGGTAGAGCGCCTAGTCGTGTCTGACGTGCCATGGATTCCATCGGAGATGAAGGAGATCGTTCAAGTCGACATCGGCTGTGAAACCGTTCGGAGCGACCCCTGACCCGCCGATATCGGCTGCGTAGACTGACTGTATCAGAGGAGGTGGCTTTCCGTGAGTTCGAACAATGCAGGTGCCGCTGGCGGCGGGGCGATTTATGGGTTGGGCATCTTCGGAGCCTTCGT
>CBFDAN010000341.1:0-2349 GCA_965602815.1 uncultured bacterium | reverse complement strand
CTCGACGAGGCACTGTGGGATGTGAAGGTGCGCGGCGCCGCGAAGCTCGCGGCAACGCTACGAGAACACATTGGCGATGCCCTGCTTTTTCGGTATTTGGCTCAGCTCCGGATCGACGTGCCGCTCCCGGATTCACTCGCCGACCTCAAATGGAGGGGCGTGCCGCGAGTTCGCTACGAGGCGTTCTGCGACGAACTCGGGTTCAACCGCCTCAAAGAGCGCCCCAAACGCTGGATCGAGTAGTCAAACGAGGATCCTTCGCCTGTGGAAGGTCAGTGTCAATGGGTCTGATCGACGATGACGGCGGTCACGGGGTTGCAGCGCGCAGGTACTGCACGAGACGGGTGCCTTCGGCGTCGAACATCTCGAGGGTCGCGGCATCGACGCGATACGTGTCGGCTTCCTGCAGCACAGCGAGATACCGAGTCTCCTGGTCCATCACGTCCGCCTCGGCACAGGCCATCGCCGTGGACGCGAGCGGGCCGATCTCGATCGAGTTCTCGTCGGTCTCCCATGACCCGGTGTAGGAGTTGCATCCCCCCTGCCCGGAGATGGTTCCATCCTCATCGAAGAGCGCCGTCACCGGCACATCGATCACGGTCGATTGAAAGCCGCCGGTGCCGTTGTTATAGGCGATGAGGTCCCATGAAGATCCGGCGAGGTCTTGCGAGATCGCCTCATACCTGAGCAGCGCCGCGTCGGCTGACGACAGCGTCAACACCTCGTCGTCGATCGACCATGTATCGACGGAGGCCAACGCGGCCAGGTAGGCGGCTTCCTGGTCCATCACACCCGATTCTCCGCAGAACATCCGGGTCGAGGCGAGCTGCCCGAAGGTGAGCGACGAACCATCGATCTCGTATGGGCCGGAGTACTGGTTGCATGACGCGTTGCCGGACGCCGAGCCGTCCTCGAAAGTGAGCGTCGGGATCGTGAGCGGCGTGGTCATCGTCCCGTCGGGCCCGCTGATCCCGGTCAACATCCAGGCGTGGTCGGTTGGCATGTCATCCCCGTTTGAACTGCAGGCCGCAGCGAGCAGGGCGACGGGCAGGGTGAGTAGGAACAGTCGTTTGATCATGGTGATGGAACGCTACCTGACGGCATCCACGTTCCCGAACCGATCTGCCCGAAATCGCACAGTGCTCGCGACTATGCCAATCTTCGATTCGACGTAGAAAGGGCCCGATGCCGGTCGTATCGGTCGAGAATCTGACCAAGAGCTACGGCGACGTAGACGCGGTGCGTGGGGTGAGCTTCGACCTCGAAGAGGGTGAGGTGTTCGCGCTGCTCGGACCGAACGGCGCAGGCAAGACCACCATCGTCGAGATCCTCGAGGGCTACCGAAGGCAGACGTCCGGCGACGTCGACGTGCTCGGATTCGACCCCTCCGAGAACCAGAGGACGTTCAAGGAACGGATCGGGATCGTGCTCCAGGAGTCATCGGTCGAGCGGGAGCTCTCGGTCCGGGAGACGATCGTCACGTACGGCGCCGCCTACCCCGAGCGCCTCGACACCGGCGACCTCATCGACATCGTTGGGCTCGGAGAGAAGGCCGATGCCCGGGTGAAGACATTGTCGGGCGGCCAGAAGCGCCGCCTCGAAGTGGCGCTCGGCATCGTCGGTGACCCCGACCTCATCTTCCTGGACGAACCCACCACCGGCTTCGACCCATCGGCACGCCGCCAGGCGTGGGAGGTCATCGGCAACCTAACCAAACTCGGGAAGACGATCCTGCTCACCACCCACTACATGGACGAGGCGCAGGCCCTCGCCAACCGGGTCGCCGTGATCGACCGCGGCCTGATCGTGGCCGAGGGAACGCCCGATACGCTCGGTGGCCGGGCCACGGCCCATGCCGAGGTGCGGTTCACGCTGGTGGACGAACCGGTGGAGTCACTCCCGGTGCCGCCGTCCTTGATCGACGAAGCGACCGTGGAATACCACACCGATGATCCGACGGCCCTGTTGCACACGCTCACGGGGTGGGCGGTCGAACGCGGGACGCTGTTGCACGGGCTCACCGTGAGCCGCCCTTCGCTCGAGGACATCTACCTCGGGCTCACAGAGGGGGATGCACCGTGAAACGACCGTCGTCCCTCTCGCTGCTCTGGCACCAAGTGCAATACGAGTGGAAGATCTTCTGGCGTACACCGATTTCGGCGTTCTTCACGATCTTCTTCCCGCTCTTGATCTTCGTTGTGTTCTCACTCGTCTTCGGGAACGAGAGGATCGAGTACCTCGGGATCACCACGGCGCAGTTCTATGCACCGTCCCTCGCCGTTTTCGCGGCCGTCTCGGCCACGTACACGAACATCTCGATCTTCACGTCGTATCAGCGAGACGAGGGGA
>CBFDAN010000340.1:0-2355 GCA_965602815.1 uncultured bacterium | reverse complement strand
CGGCCAGTCCGGCCACACAAGCGACTTGTCCGGTTGCTCCGGAGGCTTCGGAAGGAGCTCGAGCTGCGTGACCGAGGCCGCGCCCTGCCGGTTCGACGTCCCGACACAATCGGCACCGGTGTCGCCGCCGCCGATCACGATGACGTGTTTCCCTTCCGCTGAGATGGTCGCCTGATCGCCGAGTGATTCGCTGCCGACTCTGCGGTTCTGCTGCGTGAGGAACGGCATCGCGAAGTGGACGCCGTTGAGTTCCCGCCCGGGGACGGTGAGATCCCGGGGCTGTTCACATCCGGCGGCCAGCACAGCCGCCTCGTATTCGTTGAGAAGACGCTCGGCCGGCCAGTTCACGCCGATGTGTCGATTGACCCGGAACTCGACGCCTTCCGCCTGCATCTGCGCCATCCGCCGATCGATGGCGTCTTTGTCGAGCTTGAAGTCGGGGATGCCGTAGCGGAGCAGGCCGCCGATCTTGGCGTTCTTCTCGAACACCTCCACGCTGTGCCCGGCGCGGGCGAGCTGCTGCGCGGCGGCCAGACCGGATGGACCCGATCCGACGACGGCGACCCGTTTGTCGGTCCGCCGGCTCGGGATCTTCGGTTCGATCCAACGTTTCCTCCACGCCTTCTCGATGATCGAGTACTCGATAGCCTTGACCGACACGGGGGCATCGTGGAGGTTGAGCGTGCACGCTTCCTCGCACGGAGCGGGACACACCCGTCCCGTGAATTCGGGGAAGTTGTTCGTCGAGTGCAGAACCTCGATCGCCTCACGCCACCGGCCCCGGTAGACGAGGTCGTTCCAGTCTGGGATCAGGTTGTCGACCGGGCATCCGGAATGGCAGTAGGGGATGCCGCAGTCGATGCATCGCGCACCCTGCTCGGACACCTCTGCGTTTGTGAGGGGGATCGAGAACTCGAGGAAGTTCCGACGTCTTTCCTCGATCGGAAGTGCGCCGGGTTGACGGCGATCGATCTCTTTGAATCCGGTTGGTGAGCCCATCACACGCTTCCAACTGCAACGGGTTGCTGCTCGAGAGCCCGGCGATACTCAACCGGAACCACCTTGTAGAACCGGGGGAGGTACTCGTCGAAGTTCTCGAGGATCTCCTGCGCCCGGGAACTGTTGGTGAAGAGCGCTTGGCGAGCGATGAGGGTCCTCAAACGCCAGGCGTTGTGGCTGAACGGGTCGGCGAGCAGCTCGCGGCGGGTGGGGTCTTCCGGTCCATCAAAGGGCGAATCGGGGACGGCGAGCCGCTCGATCTCGACCATCTCATGGTTCACGCGCTGTTCGAAATCCCCGTCCTCGTCGATCACGTAGGCGATACCGCCGCTCATCCCCGCGCCGAAATTCCTGCCGGCCTTGCCGATCACGACAACACAACCGCCGGTCATGTACTCACAGCCGTGATCGCCGACCCGCTCGACGACGGCGATGGCCCCCGAGTTGCGGACGGCGAAGCGTTCCCCGGCACCCCCATTGAAGTAGCAGTCTCCCGAGATGGCCCCGTAGAGCACGGTGTTGCCGATGATGATGTTCTCTTTCGGCACAATCGGACCGGATGGTTCCGCCTCGATGATGATGCGCCCGCCGGACAATCCCTTGCCTACGTAGTCGTTGGCGTCACCTTCGAGATGCAGGGTGATGCCGCGTGCGAGCCAGGCGCCAAAGCTCTGGCCTGCGGTGCCGTTCAGCTTGATGCGGATCGTGCCGGGTGGCAGACCGGTATGGCCGTATCGGCGGGCAACCTCGCCCGAGAGCATGGCGCCGACGGTGAGATTGGTGTTCGAAATCGTGGTCTCGATCGACACTGTTTCGCCAAACTCGAGCGCAGGCCCGGCCTGTTCAATGAGTGTGTTGTCGAGCGCCCGGTGGAGGTGGTGGTCCTGCTCCTCGGTGTTGCTGATGGCGACAGCGGCATCAGGCTGCGGCTTGAACAGAACACGCGAGAAGTCGAGGCCCTGGGCCTTCCAGTGCTCGACGGCCTCGTTCACGCCGATGCGATCGCTCTGGCCGATCATCTCGGCATAGGTCCGGAACCCCATGCTTGCCATGATCTCTCGCGTCTCCTCGGCGACGAACATGAAGAAGTTCACGACGTGTTCGGGTTCCCCCGGGAACAGCTTGCGGAGTTCGGGATCCTGTGTGGCAACGCCGACGGGGCAGGTGTTGAGGTGACACTTGCGCATCATGATGCAGCCTTCTGAGATCAGCGCCCCGGTGCCGAACCCCACTTCATCTGCCCCGAGCAAGGCGGCGATCACCACGTCGCGGCCTGTGCGTATGCCGCCGTCGGTTTGAACCGCGATCCGCCCCCTCAGCTTGTTCTCGATCAGCGTCTGGTGCGCTTCGGCGAGG
>CBFDAN010000339.1:0-2355 GCA_965602815.1 uncultured bacterium | reverse complement strand
GAGGTCCAACGCCTGGAGACCCACCGCGGCCGACGCTGCACGAGCCGGGGCCGCGTTGACCGACGTTCCGCCGGCAAGTACGGCAGCATCGGGTCGGGCTACGAGGGCGATCGCGTCGTCAAGCGTGAGCGGCCGGTGGTACTGCGTGATCATCTGCGTATCTCCTTCGCTATCTCGTCTCTGCACTCTACTGATGGATGCAGGAAGCGAATAGCGACGGACGACCCGAATGGACTTGGTACATTCTTAGGTATGAGCACACTTCTTGTTCGGCATGCGCAGGTTCTTGCGACGATGGATGATGGCGACACTGAGATCGTCGACGGTGGTCTGTTCGTTGTGGACGGCTTCATCCAGCAGGTTGGGCCGACCGTGACCCTGCCGGAGACAGCCGATGAGGTCGTGGATTTGTCCGGACACGTGGTGCTTCCCGGTCTTATCAACACCCACCACCACTTCTACCAGACCCTCACCCGGGCGGTCCCCGGGGCACAGGATGTGGGCCTCTTCGATTGGCTCAGGACGTTGTACCCGATCTGGGCGCGGATGACCCCGGACGATGTTCGGATCTCGACCGAACTCGCGCTCTCTGAACTCGCCCTTTCCGGTTGCACCACATCGTCAGATCACCAGTACCTCTTCCCGAACGGATCGCGGCTCGACGATCAGATCGAAGGTGCGGCGAATGTTGGGATCCGTTTCCACGCGGCCCGCGGATCCATGAGCCTCGGCGAGAGCGACGGCGGTCTGCCGCCCGATTCAGTGGTCGAAGATGAAGAGACGATCCTGCTCGATACCCAGCGGGTGATCGAGGCGTTCAATGATCCAGAGCCGGGCGCCATGACTCGCGTAGTTGTCGCTCCCTGTTCACCGTTCTCCGTCACCCCGGAACTGATGCGGTCCTCGGCGGAGCTGGCTCGCCAATACGGCGTGCACCTCCACACCCACGTGGCCGAAACGCACGACGAGGAACAGTTCTGCATTGAGACGTTCGGTCGGCGGCCGGTTGAGCTGATGGAGGACCTCGGATGGGTCGGTGATGACGTTTGGTATGCCCACGGGATCTACATCAATGACGATGAGATTCTGCGGCTTGCCACCTCCGAGACCGGTGTCGCTCACTGCCCTTCGTCGAACATGCGGCTCGCGTCCGGAATCGCACCCGTTCGCCGGTACTTGGCCGCCGGTGTCCGTCTCGGGCTCGGCGTCGACGGCTCGGCCAGCAACGACGGCAGCCACCTGATTGCCGAGGCCCGGCAGGCGATGCTGCTCGCCCGGCTTGCGGCGGCACCGTCGATCGAAGGGGGTCGCCTTCTGACCGCACGGGAGGCGCTCCGAATCGCGACCCGCGGCTCGGCCGCCGTGCTCGGTCGTGACGATGTCGGATCGCTCGAACCGGGGAAAGCTGCGGACTTCATCGCGATCTCCGTCGACCGCCTCGAGTACGCCGGAGCGCTGCACGACCCCGTCGCGGCAGTGTTGTTCGTTGCCCCCACTGGTGTTGACGAGAGTTATGTGCAGGGGAGGCCGGTAGTTCGAAAGCGCCAGCTCGTAGGCGTTGACCTGCCGAAGCTCATCGCCAGGCACAACGTGGCTGCGCAGCGGCTGGTAGCGGGGAGCTGAAGAGCGGAGGAGTCGCGACGGGGCCATCAGAGGTTCGCTCCGACTACGGTATGGCCATGGAATTCGTCGCAGCTCACAACCTCGACGAGGCGCTCGCAGCGAAGGCCCAGCAGCCGGACGCAGAGCTCCTCGCCGGAGGAACCGACCTCATGGTTGAGGTCAATCTCGCACATCACCGACCCTCTCAGGTCATTTCCCTCCGGCGCGTCGAGGCGCTCCGCGAGGTGACACCTAGCAGGATCGGAGCCGGGGCCACCTGGGCCCGCCTCGAGCGCGGCCCCTATCGCGGGCTGGCGCAGGCCGCCCGAACGGTTGGTTCCCCGCAGATTCGCGCAGCCGGGACCATCGGAGGCAACGTTGGTACGGCAAGTCCCGCAGGCGACGGTCTGCCGTGGATCGCTGCTGCAGAAGCATCGATCGAAGCTCGATCCGAGGAGCGAGGCACTCGGGTGATTCCGTGGCGCGAATTCTTCATCGGTGTGAAGCGGACGTCCCTGGAACCCGACGAGATCATCACGGCCGTTGTGGTGCCGAACGATCTCCCGGAGCGCCAAGAATTCGCGAAGGTCGGCGTGAGGAACGCCATGGTCATCTCTACCGTCAGCTGCCTGGTGATGAGGGGTGATGACGGGATTCGTGTGGCCCTGGGATCCGTTGCGCCAACCCCGATCCGGGCGACGCGTGCCGAGGAGATGATCAACGCTGAGTCGACGATATCCGATGCTGCCCTCG
>CBFDAN010000338.1:0-2355 GCA_965602815.1 uncultured bacterium | reverse complement strand
CCGCCGTGTGCGGGCCCATCGCGTTTCTGATTCGAGAGTTCGCGGCACCTCTCTTGCGATCGGTCTTGAGGGGGACGTCTTCTATTTCGCATAGGTGCCACGTACCTCATTGTTGCATTGTCTGCATCCGTGCCAGGTCAGACGGTTTTGGCGATCTTGGGCTCAAATCGTCGGAATCGTCTGGCCTGGCACGAGTGGCACGAGTGGTGTAACTGCGGAACTCCGAACCTGGCACCGCCGATCACAAATACCTGGTGTCGGTGGTAGCATCACGGATCGAACCGCGCACGATCACGACCGAAGAACGGGGGTGTCCGTGGACTCGAGAAATCGCCGGATCCGACTTGCAACCTGTCTTCCAATCGCTTCCGTGCTGGTGCTGTCGGCCGGCATCCCGCACGGCACGGCGACGGCGCAGGAGGCTCGTTCTGCGGTCGAGGCGTCACCGACCGCCGCGCCGGCGCCGGTGCCTCATGCCTTCAGCTCTCCGCGCGCGACGATGGAGACCTTTCTCATGTCGTTCTACGGCGACGAGGGTCCGGATCTCGACCGCGCCGTGGCGTGTCTCGATCTGTCGGGGCTCTCACCGGCGGTGCGGTCGCTTCAGGGCCGTGAGCTCGCCGGCCTGCTCAAACGGGTGATCGACCGAAGCCGGTTGGTCGATTTCGACACGATCCCGGACGACCCGGAGGGTGGCCCGTGGGTCTTCGAACGGTACGACTCGGGATCTGTGGTGATCTCACGGGCCGATGGCCGCCGGTGGCTCTTCAACCGGGAAACGGTCGCCGCGCTGTGGGAGATCCACGACGAGATCTCGGTTCGCGAGGTCGTTTCCGGCATCGAGGAGTCACATGACATTGTGACCCCGGCCATGTGGGTGCGCAGCATGGTTCCGGAGACGCTCCGCACGCGGGTGGTTTTCCTCGAGGGTTGGCAGTGGATCGGCGTGCTCGTCGTAATCCTGGTCGGCGTCATCACCGCCAGGATCTTTACCGCGGTGGCGGCGGCAGCAGTGGACCGCGCGATCGCCCGTCGGTTTCACCAGATTGATAAGAGGCTGCTGACCGCCACCATTCGCCCGGCATCGGTGCTGCTGATGGTGGTGCTGTGGGGCATCGGAGCCCTGTGGCTCTGGCTGCCCACCGTGGTCTTCAAGGTCTATGTCGAGGGCATCGTCGTGGTGGCGGTGGTCGCCGTCATCGTCATGGCGTACCGTTTCATCGACGTCGCCAGCGCGGTGGCAGAGCGACGGACGGACGAGACCGAGAGCCGCTTCGACGATCTCCTCGTCCCCTTGATCCGCAAGAGCCTCAAGGTGCTCGTCGTGGCCATCGGCCTGGTGACCGTCGCCGGAAGCGTCGGGATCGAGGTCGCGGGGCTCCTGGCCGGCCTCGGCCTGGGTGGCCTGGCGTTTGCTCTCGCCGCCCAGGACACGGTGTCCAATCTCTTCGGCTCGGTCACCGTCCTGTTCGATCGTCCATTTCAGGTCGGCGACTGGATCGTCGTCGGCGATGTCGAGGGCACCGTCGAGGAGATGGGCTTTCGATCAACCCGCATACGGACCTTCTACAACTCGCTCATCACGCTGCCGAACTCCAACCTGATCAAGGTGTCGGTAGACAACCTCGGTTCCAGGAGCTACCGGCGGTGGAGCACGCGGCTCGGCATCGCTTACGACACGCCGCCGGAGAAGGTCGACGCCTTCTGCGACGGCATTCGGGAGCTCATCGAGCGGCACCCGTACACGCGCAAGGACTACTACCACGTCTACTTCAACGAATTCGGCGCCGCCAGCCTGGAGATCATGCTGTACGTTTTTTTCGTCACACCGGACTGGGCGACGGAGCTCCGCGAACGCCACCGGCTGGCGGTCGACATCCTCCGCCTGGCGAACGAGATGGACGTCGAGTTCGCCTTCCCCACCCAGACTGTCTACCTCCGCCAGGAGGACTGGGCCGCGCCCGAGCCCGCCGGCGCAAGCTACCCCGACGCCAGCCGAGCCGAAGGAAAGAGGGCGCGGGCGGCGGCGCGGAGGCTGGTCGACGACGCGCTCGGTGGCGAGGCTCCTCCACCGGTCGAGTTCACGGCACCTCCCGAGCAGGACGGCGGCGACGCGAGCGGCTGATCGTCCCCGGGCGACAAACATGGGTGCCACGTTCACATTTACACATTTGTCACGGGTGCCACGTACCTCATCGTTGCATCGTGCGATGGGTGTGTTTGGCGGCCCCCCATCAGGTTGTTCGTGAGACGTGCACCAAAAGAATGAAGAGATGGCTGCGTCATCAGAAGGTGAGCCGTCGAGAACAGTTCTGGGAGAGGGTTCTGAAGGAGGTCACGATGTGATATTCGAGG
>CBFDAN010000337.1:0-2376 GCA_965602815.1 uncultured bacterium | reverse complement strand
TTGGGTGAGGGTCGCAGCGACGTCGTCCAGGTCGCCGATACTGGCGCCCGAAATCGTCCGCCTCATATTCGCCCAGGCGTCGTTGCCCTTGGATGCCCGAACAAAGTTGCGGCCGATCCGACCGAACCCGTTGATTGCTACTCGCATGTTGAACCTCCCTGGAGGTGTATGGCTATGTGCGAACAAGTCCCCGGAGTACAACGCCCAGACGGAATGGGTCGTGCGACGGTCGCTCGGCAATTGCGTCGAGCAGGTCCGCGGTCACTACGTCGGCGCCATATGTGGCAGCCGCCTCTGCGTCGATGCCGACCGCCTCGAGAGGCGGCTCAACGAACACCGGGGAATCGGACGCAACGATAGCACTGGGTGAGCGCACACCGGTTATCCGGAGAAGTGAATCGAGATGATCCACAGCGTCCATGCCGAGAGTCTCCCCGTCTTGGGTGACGATGTTTGCGATGTAGACCAGCGATGCGCTCGAACGGTTGATGGCATCGACGATGCCCGGGACCACAAGCGCCGCCGCGATCGACGTGTACAAGCTCCCGGGACCGAGAACGATCTGATCTGCCGCCTCGATTGCGGAGACGGCGCTCTCCGTGACCGGGGCATCGGTCGGCAGAACCCGGATGGCGGTTACCGATCCGCGAGCGAGCGATACGTTGACCTGGCCTCGAATCTCAACTCCATCGATCTCCGCGGCGAGCTCGAGGTGCCAGGGGGACGCCGGGATGACGGATCCGAGCGCACCGAGAAGGCGCTCGGAGGAGCGGAGCGCTGCTTCGAACGAGCCTTCAATGTCGGCTAGTGCGGCGATGATCAGGTTCCCAAGCGAGTGACCTCGAACATCGGCACCGTCGAACCGATAGTCGAACAACCTACGCCAGACCGAGTCATCGGGGGTGAGGGCTATGAGAGCTTTCCGGATATCTCCCGGTGGAGGAATATCGAGGTGGGGTGCAAGCCGACCGGATGATCCGCCGTCGTCGGCGACCGTGACAATCGCATCGACTCTTCCGGCGTAGCCGCGGATGGCTTCGAGTGCTCGCGCGAGACCCTTCCCTCCCCCGACGGCGACGACATGGGGTCCTCGTTGGTCGAGGTTCAGTGACTCGAGGAGCGCCTCCGGCTCAATGTCGGTGGGCATCGTCTTCCCCCAGACCGGCATCCCGGTGGTGGACGGTCACGTCTCTGCCTTTTGTCCGCAAGTGCCGACCGATCGCCTCGGCGAGAGCTACTGATCGATGCCGGCCGCCGGTGCATCCAACCCCAACGGTGAGGTAGGCCTTGCCTTCGCTCTCATACTGTGGGATCACGAAGTCGAGCAGGTCGGAGACTTTCGAGAGAAAGATGTGGGCCTCTTCGTGGGAGAACACGTAGTCCCGCACGCCATCATCCAGACCCGTCAGGGGGCGCAGCTCCGGCTGCCAATGCGGATTGGGGAGGAACCGGGCATCAAAGAGAAGGTCGACGACGCTCGGAACACCGCGCTTGAAACCGAACGACGTCACGTCGATCTGCATCTGCCGCTCCGGAAGACCCCTGGCAAACGCATTTCTAAGCCGGTCGCCGAGTTCGTGGACGTTGAGATCGGAGGTATCGGCGAGAAGATCGGCAAGACCCCTGATTTCGAGCATGTTTGCTCGCTCCAGGGCGATCGACTCGCCCAGGGTCGACGCCGCGAACGGATGCGGGCGGCGGGTCTCTTCAAAACGGCGGATGAGGACCCGATCATCGGCATCCAGGAACAGCACCGTTGTCCGGAGCCCCATCTGCCGAAGCAGCTTGACGGCTTCTGAGAGCTGGTCTGCCGTTACGCCGCCGCGGGTGTCCACCACGACCGCGAAACGGTCTCGAGATTCGTCGCCGACGCCCGACCGCCGCACAACGTCGACGATGAGATCGGCTGGGAGGTTGTCGACGACAAAGAACCCCAGGTCCTCGAGCACGTTCGACGCGTGCGAACGTCCGGCGCCGGACATCCCGGTGATGACTACAACATGCGGCTCGGATCGAACGTGCTCATCCATGGAGAGTCTCCCAAAGTGTCAACGCCACCCTATCGGGAACGACCTCGGCAAGTTCTGCTTTCGATGCAACGCGGATCTGCTTCAACGACCCGAATCTCCGTATCAGTGCTTTCTTTCTCGCCGGCCCAATGCCGGGGGCGTCGTCGAGAACCGAGTCGATCATCTTCTTGCCGCGCAACCTCCGGTGGTAGGCGATAGCAAAGCGATGCGCCTCGTCGCGAACGCGCTGGAGGAGGTACAGCGACTCGCGTCCCTTGGGGATCTGGATCGGTGCGGCCCGATCGGGGACGTAGACCTCCTCAAGCCTCTTGGCGAGACCGATCGCCGGTATCTCCAGATCGAGTTC
>CBFDAN010000336.1:0-2385 GCA_965602815.1 uncultured bacterium | reverse complement strand
GGTCCGAATGCCCGTGGGACTCGGAGCAGACCCACCACACCTTGGTAAGCCACCTCATCGAAGAGACCTACGAAGCAGTTGATGCGATCAGCACGCTGTCTGCGGCGGCACCGCGTGGCGAAGCCGACCTCGGCGCCTACGCGATCCTGGAGGAGGAGTTGGGTGATCTCCTCCTCCAGATCGTATTCCACACAACACTGGCCGCCGAGGCCGGCGCATTCGACGTCGATGAGGTGGCCGAAGGGATTCGGCGCAAGCTCGTACATCGCCACCCGCACGTGTTCGGCGATGTCGTGGCCTCCGAAGTCGGCGACGTACTCGCAAACTGGGAAGAGCTGAAGAACGTCGAGAAGCAGCGCGAATCGCTCATGGATGACATCCCGGCGGCTCTGCCCGGCATTGCACGGGCCGACAAGATCCAGCGAAGGGTCGCGTCGGTTGGTTTCGACTGGCCGAACGACGAACCCGTCTTTGCGAAGGTCGAGGAGGAACTCGGGGAGCTTCGCGAGGTGCGCAGCGACCGCGATCGGGCCACGGCCGAACTCGGTGATCTCTTGTTTGCGGCCGTCAACCTCGCACGACATCTCGATGTCGATCCTGAGATCGCACTTTCCCGCGCCAATGCTACATTCGCCGAGAGGTTCCGGATCGTCGAACAGCTCGCCGAAGGTGAAGGGCGGCGACTTCGCGACTACGACCTGGCCGATCTCAATCGTCTGTGGGAAACCTCGAAGACCGTAGTATCCACGGACGAAGGCGGATCGTCGTTTACGCTCACCCCCGAAAGGAACGACTCATGACCCTCATTGAGACCATCGCCGCGCGCGAAGTCCTCGACTCGCGAGGAAATCCGACCGTTGAGGCAGAAGTGACATTGTCGGGCGGCGCGTCCGGGTGGGCCATTGTTCCCTCGGGCGCCTCCACCGGCGCAGCCGAAGCCGTGGAGCTTCGCGACGGCGGCGAACGCTACGGCGGCAAGGGTGTGCTCAAGGCGGTCGGCAATGTGAACGATCGAATCGCGCTTGCTCTCACCGGGATCGACGCGACCCGTCAGGAGCACGTCGACCGCACCATGATCGACCTCGACGGAACGCCCAACAAGGCCAATCTTGGGGCCAACGCCATCCTTGCGGTGTCGCTCGCCGTCTCGAGAGCAGCGGCCGAAGCCGTCGATCTACCGCTCTACCGCTACCTCGGCGGAACTGCCGGTCGAGTTCTTCCTACGCCCTGCTTCAACGTACTCAACGGAGGGGCTCATGCCGCGAACTCGGTTGATGTTCAAGAGTTCATGCTTGTACCCGGCGGCCTTCCTTCCTACCGCGAAGCGTTGCGTGCCGGTGTCGAGACGTACCACGCCCTCAAGAAGGTGCTCGCAGGACGCGGGCTCACAACCAACGTCGGAGATGAAGGCGGATTCGCCCCGGACCTGCCGAACGACAACGCGGTGCTCGACATCATCATCGAGGCGATCGAGGCGGCGGGGTATCGCCCCGGCGAGGAGATTGCGATCGCGCTCGACGTCGCCGCTAGCGAGATCTACCACTCTGGTCGGTACCAGCTCTCCGGCGCCGAACTCACGTCGGAGGAATTGATCGACCACCTCGTCAAGCTCGTGGACGGCTACCCGATTGTGTCAATTGAGGATGGACTCGACGAGGCCGACTGGGACGGCTGGAAGTTGCTGACCGAGCGGTTGGGACACCGGACACAGCTGGTCGGTGACGATCTGCTCGTGACCAACGAGGAGTTCCTCATCAAGGCGATAGATATGAAGGTGGCGAACGCCATCCTCATCAAGGTAAACCAGATCGGATCGCTCTCCGAGACGCTTCACACGATGAGTACGGCAGCGGTCAACAGCTACGGCCGCATGGTGAGCCATCGCTCGGGCGAGACTGAGGATGCCTACATCGCTCACCTCGCTGTGGCAACGAATGCAGGCCAGATAAAGACGGGCGCTCCGGCTCGCGGTGAGCGGACTGCGAAGTACAACGAGCTGCTCCGCATCGAATCGGATCTCGGCGACGATGCCCGTTACGCAGGATGGGCAGCCTTCAAGGTGAGTTGATGACTGAAACCCTCGAGCGTCAGAAGAACAAGGCACCTGCCAAGAAGCAGCGTTGGGGCTGGGTATTGGCCGTGGTGCTGCTCGGGGCGTTGGCCCTCACCGTGTCGGGGATTCTGCCGTTCCGGCAGCTCCTCTCTCAGCAGCATCAGATCGAACGATCGCAGGAGCAGCTCACGGCCCTGAGGGACGCGAATGCTGCACTCGCCGAGGACATCGAAATGCTCGGTACCGATGCCGAGATCGTACGGCTCGCACGCGAGCAGTACGGTCTTGTCCGTCCGGGCGAGGTTGCGTATGTGGTGGTGACACCCGAGGAT
>CBFDAN010000335.1:0-2397 GCA_965602815.1 uncultured bacterium | reverse complement strand
GGATCCCGAAACTGATCCCGACGTACTACTTCCTGCAGCCGATCTACGACATCGCGATTCACGGCGACTCGTTCGCCGACGTCGTGCCCGAACTCCTCATCGCTGTGGCCTTCTGCCTCGCTCTGGTCCCGCTCGTCGCCTGGGTGGCTCGCTGGTCCGAACGCCAGCTGGCAATGACGGTGTAGGCGCACCTCGAGTCTCAGATCTCGAGTCTCGAGTGTCGTCACACGTGGTTGCGGAGCATCAGCTCTTTTGGGTGCGGTGAGAGGTATGACGAATCGAGCAGGATCTGCTGTTCGTGCCTTCGGGCCAGATGCTGGATCAGGGTGACCGGGACCACCAAAGGGACGTGGCCGGCCCGATAGTCGGCAATGGCGGTGTGCATCTCTGCTCGACCGATGTCGTCATCTTGCCAGCGCAAGAACGCGAGCATGTGCTGCAGCACGTTGACATGCTTCGCAACCGTTGCAGGTCGTTTCATAATCTCCATGAATCGATCCGCATAGTCGTCGGCGAAGGCAGCACGCGGGACGCTCTTGGCTCCTGCAACGAGTTTGCCGAGTTCCCGGTAGCCGCGCTCGTCGTGAGCACGTAACAGGAGTTTCTCACGTGTGTGGAAAGCAACAACATCACCGACCGTCCAACGTGGTCGGAACAGGTCCTTCAGCCGACGATATGCGAAGATTCGCTCGACGAAGTTCTCACGAATACGAGCATCGTTGAGACGGCCTTCTTCCTCGACTGGCAGGTGGGGCATCCGCTGAATGAGGGCCGTGGCGAACAATCCCTGACCGTTTCGCTCCACTCCTGAGTCGGTGTAGATCCTCACACGAAAGACGCCGCACGTTGGCGAGTCCTTCTTCAGGACGAAGCCGTGGAGGCCGGCGTCGGCGAGTTCTGAGGATCGGGTCCGCGACAGGCGCCGCATCGAAGACGTCCAATCAATGTCGTTCTTGGGGTCGATCATCCGTAGGCCGTCGCCTTCACGCACAAGCCGAACCGTTGGGCGAGGAACACCCATACCGACCTCGACTTCCGGACAGACCGGCACGTATTCGACAAACGGGCCGAGCATGTCGGTGAGGTAGCGCTGGCGGGAATGCCCACCATTCCACCGCACCTCTTCGCCGATCACGCAACTGCTCACGCCGATGCGGATCGGAGCGCTGTCGGCCGGTCGGATGTCGACCGCAGTCACGCCCGTGCTCCGAGGAGGAACGTGCGAATGTCGTCCGTCCGGAAGGCGGCGATCGCTGCATACAGCGCCGTCCCGGCGTTGCCGAGAATCACGAACGCAGGAAGCCACAGAACCGCGACCCACGGAGAACCCTCACGGAGGAACACCCATCCGGCGAACAGGGCTATTCCGACATAGATATCGATGAGGGACATTCGGCCCCACGGATTGTCGAGGATCCATGAACCCTCGTCACCGAAATCGCCCGTGGTCATCGCCACAACAATGGCAACAAACATCACGAACGTGAGAGCACTCGTGACTATGCGGATGCTGATCATCATGTTCTCCTAGGCGGTTGTGTTCAGTTCGGTTCAGTCTGTAGCTTCGGATGGCGGGAGCGCTTCACCGAAGCGGCCTTCGAGGACCCGTTCGAGACGGCGTTCACCCTCCCCGCCAACGAACCACCAGACCCCCACGAGCACTGACGCGATCGTGATTCCGTAGAGACCGCCTGAGTAGAGGAGGATGATCGGAAGCGGTGCCGACATGAGTGTGTCCCACCCGAGCGCGAGGCCGAAGAGGTAGGCGAGGGCCCCGATGACGGTGTAGAAGACGGTCACATACGAGAACCAGGTGAAGCCGCCGCCGGTCGGGATGGTCACGATCTTCCGACTGCCGAGTTCGAACAGGTACGTCGCCTCGAGTTCCGCGGCGACATGGATGCGCTCGCCGAGCCTCTCGTCGAGATAGCGCTCGAGATAGGCGGCGTACCAGCGGGCGAACATCAGGTAGGACGAGTCGAATGCCGTCTGTACCGCGCCGATGAGCGCCACGACCGGCACCAGCAGGAACGCCTCCTCCACACCCCACCATCCGACCACGAACAGAACCAGGATCAGAACTGTCGTGAGGTTGACGTCCAGGAAGAAGCGGCGGTGGTACATCGCCGTCATCCCCCGCATCCGGGAGAGTTGCATCCCGGCTATCCGCACTCGATCTTCCATAGCTTCACCCTAGATGCGCGAGAGACCGATCACGTGTCCGCGCTCCTCGGTGTTCGAACACGCCTGGCGGTTCGCTCCCGCACAACCGTCAGGCGCCCCGCACGTCTACGGCCGCGTTCACACGTCTCGGACAGACATCGCCGATCACGCAGCGATCACACTCCGTCCGGCGGGAATGGCACCACGTCTTCCCGATCTCCCACATCGGAAGGT
>CBFDAN010000334.1:0-2399 GCA_965602815.1 uncultured bacterium | reverse complement strand
CATCACGCGAGGCTGCAATCCGCCCTTGAACGACAAGTTCTGTCCGGACTCCCACGTGACTCGAGCGACCATGGCGGCCTTCCTGGTCCGTGCGCTTGGTCTCACCGACCGGGGTTCAGTGGACTTTCGCGACGACAACGGATCGATGTTCGAAGCCGATATCGAGAAGCTTGCAACGGCTGGAATCACCAAGGGCTGTGGTTCGCCGACAAACAACGAGTTCTGTCCTAATGACTACGTCACCCGTGAGACGATGGCAGCGTTCATTGCTCGGGCCATCGACAATCTGAACTAGGCCTCGGATGTCCGGTAACGGGCACGCCCGGGACGAATATCCCCTAGGCCGGAAGAGCCTGAGTCGCGCTTCCGGCGGGTCACGTGCTGTCGGTTGTGCAGCCAGGAAGAGGGCTCATCGGCCTTCAAGGAATCTCGCTAGATCGTCCGCCGTGCGGTCGTAATCGCCGATGAACGCCTCAACATCTTCGTGCGCCACCGAATCGTGATACTGCACCGGCGGAGATTTCATGAAATACGACGACGGAGCAAGGAGCGGGCCTCCCTCGCCTCGGTCGAGTGCAATCTTCGCCGCACGAACGGCGTCAATAATCACACCGGCGGAGTTGGGGGAGTCCCACACTTCGAGTTTCAGTTCGACATTGAGAGGCACGTCACCGAACGAGGTGCCTTCGAGTCGGATGTATGCCCACTTGCGGTCCGAAAGCCACGGTACGTGATCCGACGGTCCGATGTGGACGGTGTCAGAGGTCAGCCGGCGATCGATCTGGCTTGTCACCGACTGCGTCTTCGATTCGATACATCAATCGCACGTCGTGGAGCAATGGTCGTCACTCATGACACCTAACCTCGCTTCGGTGACCGCTCCCGCAGCTCTCGGACGATCCGTGGTGATCGGACTGTCCGCGCCCGTGCCCGATCCATGGCAGGGGGCGTCGGTCGTTCTCATCGACGAAGCGGTGCTCGCGGAGCCGGAAGCGACGATCGATCGGCTCCATCGGGCGTGGAACTCACGTGAGTCGCTGATTGTCGAATTGGCGGTGGAGCCGGCAGCGCTTCGTGCGCCGGAGATCGAACACCGACCTCCGTTCGAGATCGGTCCGACGTTCACGTTTCCGTTCGAACGGCTCCAATTCCTCGTGTGGGCGAACAGCTACGACGGCCGCGGCGGAGACCTCAGGTGGTGGTGGGGGGCCAAGGCTGCAGCACTCGGTGCTACGGAAGGTGGTCCGGCCGATGTCTTCCTCCCAGATGGCCAGCCCGCCTGGATCGACGGCGGTCCTCGCGGTCCGGTCGACACCAGGGAACCAGTCGTGCACGCCGAGAGCGTGACTCTGGGGCGTCTCAACGCGATCCCCGCATACGAACCCCTTGACGGTCGCCTCGCCATCGACCAGGCGGCCGCAGCCAACCACACTTCCGGCCCGGCCCGGATCATCGCACCCGCCGGTTCGGGCAAGACCCGCACGCTCACCGCCCGCCTGCGACACCTCCTTGACGACCGGGAGGTGGAGCCACAAACCCTCTGCGCCCTCGCCTACAACACGAAGGCGTCCGCTGAGTTGCGAGAACGCGCCGGAGCGACAACGGGGGCGCTCGTCCGGACCGTGCATTCGCTCGGATGGGAGATCCTCCGCGAAACCCGACAACAGGTTCGCCTGCTCGACGAACGGGACGTGCGCTCCATCCTCGACCGGATCGTCCAGGCTCCACGCCGCCCGAACACCGACTCGATCGGGCCCTACATCGAGGCGCTGGCCGAGACCAGGATCGCGCTGCGCAGTCCCGAGATGGTCGAAACCGACCGGGACGACGTTCCCGATTTCGCCGCCGTCTACGACCGGTATCGCGAACGGCTGCGGCGAGGAAACGAGGCCGACTTCGATGAGCAGGTCTACGGAGCGATCGAAGTATTGCTCGCCGACCCGGATCTCCGTCGACGGTGGCAGGACCGGTGCCGGCACGTGCTTGTCGACGAGTTCCAGGACCTCACGGGCGCGTATCTGCTACTCATCCGGCTTCTCGCGTCACCCCAACTCGACGTGTTCGGCGTCGGTGACGATGACCAGACGATCTACGGGTATGCGGGAGCCGATCCCGGGTTTCTCATCGAATACGACGATCTGTTTCCCGGCGCCGCTTCGCATCCACTCGAGGTCAACTACCGCTGCCCTGCTCCGGTGGTGCGAGCGGCTACCCACCTCCTGTCGTACAACGACCGGCGGATCGACAAGACGATTACGGCGGGACCCGATGCCGTCGAGGCTTCTGATTCGTTCAACGTCGAGAGCATCAAGGACTCAATGATCGGACTTGCCGCAGGGGATCTGGTCGAGTCATGGCTCACCGACGTCGACCCTTCGCAGGTGGCTGTCCTCGCGAGG
>CBFDAN010000333.1:0-2414 GCA_965602815.1 uncultured bacterium | reverse complement strand
GCCGGCATTCCCGAGATCGTGGCCGAGAGCACCGGTGCCCTCGCGGGTTCGGCAATGGATGTGGTTCGGAGGCTGATCGTCTCGCTCGATCAGATCGTCGGCCGGTTCACCTACAACCTCACCGGACACGATTCACAAACCCGGCCGCTTGCCCCTCCGGTGCTCGAAGGGAAGACCGGAACCGCAAAGGATGGCCGGGGTGAGGTCACAGGGCACTACGCAGGTCCCGTTTCCCGTCTCGCGGCATTCGTGCTGGACTCGATCTTCATCTGGCTGGCCTTCATCCTGTTCATGTTCGGCCTCGACGTGGTCTTGAATATCTTCTTCCAGGTCGACATCACCCGGTCGTGGCAGCAGACCGTGGGCGGCGTACTCCTCTTCGTCATCTGGTCATTCGGGTATTTCTGGATTGGGTTCGCGCTCGCCGGGCGGACTTTCGGCATGGGGATTGTTGGCATCGGGGTCGTCAACCGGCAGGGGAGCACGATCCCCGGTCGAAACGCATTCATCCGGACCCTGACCTTCCCGTTCTCATTCCTCATCTTCGGGCTTGGGTTCCTGGGCATCTTCATCAGCCCGACGCGCCGGGCAATGCATGACGCAGCCGCCGGCACGGTTGTGGTCTATACCTGGGGAGACCGGCCGGCCGAGATGAACGCACCGCTGACCAAGTGGGTCAATCAACACTCTGAAGAAGAGGATCCTCCGCCAGACAAGGACACCGCCACCGGCACAACGCCTGACATAGACCAGAAGTCTTCACCTGGTGCGAAGGCGTCGAAGAACTAGCCGATCCAATCGGGAGCGTGCTCGACCACGTACATGCTCACTGCATGGACGCGGTCGAGGGTCTCACACAGGCTGTCCTGGCGGAACATGAGGTCGATCAGCGAGAGATCAACAGCGGCGACCACCGAGAGGCGGCGCTCCTGACCGTCGGAGAGCGCACCAAAACTGTCCACTGCCGACACCTCTATCGGGAGCTCCAAGCCGCCGATCCCGGCCAGCTCTGCGGACAGCACGATCAGGTCCGGAGGATTGACCATCTGAGGGAGCCCCCAGTTGAAGAGGAACGGTGCGACAAACCGCCCGTCGGGGTCCTCCGGAGTATCGGGTGACTCCATTAGGAGGTCCTCGAGATCCAGCACAACGCGTGGATCGAGATCGATCGCCATGTGGAGATCGAGCGGACCCTCACATGCTTCGGCCGGGTGAAGGTCGACCTCCCATGCTTGTCGAAGGGTGTAGGTCTCGACGAAGTGCCGCTCGTCGTGAACGTGGAATCCGTGCTCAACGGCATGGTCTTTGAGGTAGGTGACGGTGCCAGCGAGATCCACGGCCATGGTCTGAGGCTAACGGTGCACGAAGCGATAGGGTGCCGCGACACCAGACTGGAGGTGAGCCGTCATGTCGTTCTCGTTCGGTGCCGGCGGCAGGGCGCGCCGCTACGCCGTGATCTACGGTGACGGCGACTGGTGGTACGACCCCACATCCAATGAGTTTGGGTACCGGTCCACGGGGCGTGAGGCGCTCGAATGGGCCGACGTGACGTGGGAATTCTCCGGGCCCGACGAATACCCGGAACTCGCCTCACGGGTCGCGCCGGGCTGGTTCGCCAAATCAGGTGAGAAGGCACTACACGCCGCTCTGGTGGCCGGTGACCCGCACGCCGTCGATCTCGTGGGAGGCCAGCACCCCCAATACCGGAACACAGCGGACGTCCTGGCCGGACTCATCTCGCTGTCGATCCGGCGAACATATGCCGCGGAACTCCTCGCACGATCGGTCAAGGCCGGCTTCGAACCTCGCGATGACCCGTTCATCAGGAAGTATCTCCCGAGCGCCGGGATCGACGTCCCAATCGCGCCGGGTGTCGCCGTGTCCCTTCCCATCATGCAAATCGCCGTCGCTCTGACGGTCGCGGAGGTTCGACAAGCCGATAGTGATCACGATGCTGCAATTGAAGTCCTGTTGTTGGTCGAGCGAACAACCCACGTGAGGTTGTCGTTGGTCGAACTCCTGAACGCCGTCGGACGGTTCGAAGAGTCTGTCGAAGTCAGCGACCATACCTCCAACGATGACGATGTCACGGCCATGATCTTGGCGTATCGCGCCATCGCACTCCGAGAGATCGGACGAACGGCCGAGGCTCGCTCAACCCTCGCGCGCCTACTCAGCGAGGGAACCCGTCCCGGAGCCGTCACGGCATTCGCTCGCGTCGTCAAGGAGTCAATGGATGGACCAGGCGAGCCCGCGGATCCGTCTCGAGGCTGAGCCGTCAGGCGACTGGACGGATGGCGATGCCGCCGAAGTACGCGCGGGCGACGACCACAAGCAGAGGGGCGTCGTCGGCCGCCGCATCGGGAGTCGTGAGGTTCTCGGTGCCGCCCGCGACAGATGTCGATGTCATCTCG
>CBFDAN010000332.1:0-2426 GCA_965602815.1 uncultured bacterium | reverse complement strand
TGCCGAGTAGCTGTCGAACACGGCGTCCATCGTGTCCCGGAATTCGCGCTCGAGCGGCGATCCGTCCAACTCCTGTGGGACGTGGTATCGATAGCGATCGCCGAGGAGACGATCGTAGAAGATGTAGCGCGTGGACTGTTCGAGGTACGAGGCGAGCCGACCCCACTCGAGTACCTTTGTGAGAACGTTCGAGGCCTGTTCGCACGCAACGTGGGCGCCGCCGAGTTGCGCAACCGAGTCGTCACCGAACTGTGTGAAGACGCGTTCGTACAGACCCTGAGCGCGTACGAGACCAATCGGTGAGTTCTTGTCATCCAGCGTTTCGGCGATGGCGCCGACGCCAAGCTCGGGTTCGGCAACGAACTCGTCGAGGAACAGACGGCGGACCGAGAGTGGTGAACGGCTGTAGCGAGCGAACAGCGCACCCTTCACTACCTCCGGGAGATTGACGATCCCGAAGACGGGGCCGTCGACGTTCGTGAAGAAGCGGCTCAGGAGGGCACGCTCATCGGCCGTGAATGACTCGACGTGGTATCCGGGGGGAGCGGAGTCGGGTGTCCGGGGTGGTTCGAATGACATTGGTGGCATTTGACCGTAGCAGCGCTCCTGGAACGGGAGCAACCGGTGAACCCGGGTAGCCTTTGCCGCGTGTTGATCGCTCTGCGAATCCTGCTCGGTGTGCTCATCGCGATCGTTGTCGCTGCAGCGGTCGCCCCGATGCTCGTGATCGCGGACCTCGCAGGCGGCGGAACCGGCTGGGGACTGTGCCCTGACGGGATCACAACGTGTACGACCTCATACTTCGCCGGACCCGAGTTGCTCGCGATCCTGCTGTTTGTTCTATTCGCCGCGCTCGGCGGCGTCGCCATCTGCAACCGGCTGATTCGTCGGCTCGGCGCCGGTCAGTGAGCCTCGGTCGCGGTGTTTGGGGACAACGAAATCAGCCTGTTCGGGCGGCGAGAACGCCAGCACTATGTAGACCCCGGCCATGATGAGCACCGCCCCCAGCCACCCACGGACGGTGAGACGCTCGCCGAGAACAACGGCCGCCGTTGCTGCGGCGAACACCGGCTCGGCGCTCAGTACCATCGCCGTGCGGCTCGGTCCGATCACGCGCTGCGCCGAGACGTGGAGCATGAACGCACCCGCACTCACGATCACCCCCGTCCCGATCAGGGCGGGACGCACCGAAGCGACCGGGAGGGGAAACCCCTCGAAGACAGCTGATGCGGCGAGGCCGAATACTGCGACCACAAGCAATTGGATTGCCGTGAATGGAACGACGGCGTGTCGGGGAGCAAACCGGGCAAGCGCCACGATGTGGGCGGCGAATGCGACGGCACAAACCACCGTCCACAGATCGCCGGTGTTGAAGGTGAATTCCGTGGTGATGGTGAGAAACCCGAGGCCGACGAACGACAAGACAGCACCGGACACGGTGGAGAACGCCGGCGATGTGCGCCGAGCGACCGCGGCAAGGAGCGGTGTGAACACGACGTAGAGACCGGTAATCAGAGCGGAGTTCGATGCACTCGTCTCGGCGAGTCCCAGCGTCTGGGTGGAGAACCCGACAAACAGCAGGCTTCCGGCGGCGAGTCCGTCGACCCAGATCGAGCGACCCTTCGGCCGGGCGAAGATGAACAACGCCCCGGCTCCAAGGAGGAACCGCCATCCCACGAAGGCGAGGGGCGGCATTGACACCACCGCGTCCTTGATAACCACAAATGTGACGCCGAACAGGAGCGCAGCAACAAGTAGTCCGAGATAGGCGCGTGTCCGGCTAGTCATCGTGGTGAGGATTCAAGATGTGATTCGCACCCCGCAGATCGGGGAGTCGTCCGTCAGAGGTTGGCGACCAGCGGCTTGCCGTCCTCGATTCCGGCGATCTCGACGATAGACCATACATCCCAGCCGTGGGCCTCGAGAATGGTGCGACCCCCCGCGAACTGCTTCTCGATGACAAACGCGAACCCCAGAACCTCGCCGCCGGATTCTTCGACAATCTGACCGAGTGCTTCCGCAGTGCGCCCGCCCGATAGAAAGTCGTCGACGATCAGTGCACGACCACCGGGTTCAAGTGCCCGACGGGCCACCTCAACGCGGTACTCGACACCTTTGGTGGGGGAGACGACCTCGCGGGCGAACGTGTAACGGTCTCCAACTCCGAGGTACTTCTTCGCGTATACGACCGGGACCGGCAGGTAGCGTGCCGTTGCCATGGCAGGAGGTATGCCTGAGGCTTCGGCCGTGACGATCAGGTCGGGGGCATGGTCCGTGAAGTGCTCGGCAATCTGACGGCCGATCTCGTCGATTATGACGGGATCAACCCGGTGATTGAGGAAGTCGTCAACGAGGACCAGGTCTCCCGAGACCCGGCCGCGTTCAGCGACGATCAATGGGATGTTCATGGGGTGAGGGTAGCCGTC
>CBFDAN010000331.1:0-2441 GCA_965602815.1 uncultured bacterium | reverse complement strand
TTCGGGTGTTGAAGCAACCGCGAACGAATCCGCCCTGACCCCGTTGTCACAGGTTGGGATCGGTGGGACCCTGTCGAATCAGGGCGCTCGGGCAGGTCCACGTCGACCCCCAGCGGTACAGCGTTCGCCATTCGACGTACCTCCGATGCGGAAAGGCCGCGCCGGCATATTGGTTGGTCTGGTGCTCGCCGGCGTTGTCGTCGCGTTCATCATTGCCGCTAGTCCCGACTGGTTCGATGATCCCGACGGCGGGCAATCTGCACCCACAACGGTGGTGGCCGAGGCATCAGGTGGAGTGGCGAACGATTCGGGGGTCATGAGTGTGTCGCGCGACACAACCTTGGAAACGGATCACAGTGGGCAGATCATCATTGGGTCCAGCGATGTGACCCTTGACTGTGCAGGCCACACTGTCACGGGCAGCGGCCAACGTGTGGGCATCGCAGTATTCGACGTGGATGACGTCACCGTCACCAACTGCGCGATCGAAGGTTTCGAAGCTGCGATCGTCGTCATCAACTCACGCCGTAGCGAGATCGAGAAGAACATGATGTCCAACAACTCCGTAGGTGTGGTGGTCATGGAGTCATCGCAGATCAGGCTCGTCGGCAACTTCGTCAACGCGCGTGACCGCGGCGTGCGGATCATCAACTCGCACGACTGTGAGATCGCGGCCAACGAATCCACGCAGAGCGCCATCGGATTCGAATTGATCGACTCGAACGGCAACACCCTCAACATGAACCGGGCCGCCTACAGCGACTTCGCCGGATTCTCGCTCACCAATGCCAACAGCAACGTCTTCGAAGCGAACGAAGTCGCATCTGGTCAGTTCGGTTTCGTCGTAACAGCGAGCAACGACAACACCCTTGAAGGCAATTCGGTTTCACACGGCACCGGCTGGTTCTCATTCGGATTCCAAGAGGGATCTGAAGGGAACACGGTCACCGGGAACGACGTCACCGGTGGAGGAAACGCCTTCAAGGTGTACATCCGTGCCGCTAGGAACACGTTCTCCGAGAACTCCGTCGACCGCGCCGCCAAGGGCTTCTCGATCGATACGGGTTGCACTGGAAATGTGGTCGAACTGAACACAATCACGGAGGTGCGAGAGATGGGGCTGGAAGACACCTCGCGCGGCGACTCAGGCGACCGCGGAACCGACAACTTCTATCGCGACAACCAGTGCCGGGGCAACATGACACCATCACAGCCTTGGGGTCTGTGCGCGTCTTGACCTACCCCCAGCCCGCGTGCGGCCGTTCCTATCCGAAAACGGAGCATCCGAACGACGGGGGTTGGACGGACGGACCAGGCACGGTCGCTTCGCGATCGTCCGTGAGTCCGCGCCCATAGCTGCACATATGGGCGACGGGGTCAGGGGATATCTATGCGCGAGTATCCGTCTTCCCACGCATTCACCCGCACGTCGAAGACCTGTGAGAGCTGCTCCACGACCCGATCGTGTGGCTTGCCGTAGAACTCGATCCTCTTGACGTCAAGGAGTTACGTTCCCTTCTCAATCAAGCGACTCGCAATCTCCATGTGGAAGTCGAACGAGTCGGCGTCAGTGTGGAGGTGAATGGTGGCGCCTTCGGTCTGGTCATCGTTGAGATAGTGACCGACCGAGATGACGCTCGGTTCGTGGTCCCTGATCAGCTCTGTCACGGCCCTGCCTGGGCGTAGAAGGCATCCAAGCCTCCCTCAGGGATTGCATACGTACCGACGAACAGAACGATCTCGCTCACTACCAGGACCATAGCTTGATCGGTCCCCTCGCCCCCCCCATATCGCTACACACAAGGGGCACAGAATCTGATCTCCGGAGCGGAATCGGCGTCGGTAGGCTCGGATTGGTCAGCCACGTTCGAGGAGGACTCGATGCTCTTTCATGTCAAGCACACCCACAGTTGGGAAGCGTGCCCGTACCACGATGCGGATCGAGCTCGGGAGACCTTTGGAAGAGCCATGGTCGGAATCATGGAGTCGGAGGTCGAGCTGCTGGGAGCGTATGTAGATGCTCCTGCGCATGCGACGTTCCTCATCTTGGACGCCACTTCCGCTGTTCAGATCGAAGAAGCGCTTGCGCCGGTGATCGACATGGGTTGGGCCGAGACTCGCCCGGTGGTCGACTTCGCCGATGTGATGAGTCGGGTGACCGAAGACAGCTGAGCACTCTGCTGGGCCGCCCATATCGGCGTTCAAGAAGCGGGTGAGATAGCCGAACCTGCTGTACCCGGCCATATCGGCTGCGAGTTCCGGTGGTCACGGAAACGCTTCGGCGAGCTTGTCTGAGGGTGTCATCCCGAGGAGGATTTGTCGAGTGCAGGTGCTTGTCACCCAAGGCCGGAGTCCGATCGTCTGTCGGGGCAACGAAAGGGGTGCAGAATGATCGAGGAGACGCTGTTCAAATGGCGCTCGTCTGCTGTGTCTGAACCGCC
>CBFDAN010000330.1:0-2443 GCA_965602815.1 uncultured bacterium | reverse complement strand
GCCCCGTCGGCATGATCTGTCTCGGTGATGCCGGAGCGGCCGATCTCCCTCGCCTCAAGGATGCCATCTCAGCCTCGCTCGAGTAGACGGCTGCCCGCTTTCGGCCCGGCGCCTCGCCTCTGCCGCGCCTAGAACGGAAGGCCGAGGGATCGCGTCAAGAACTCCATGTACCCGGCCGCATTGCGACTCATGCTCGCATACTGGTCGAGGAAGTCGGGGGCCGTGGCCGTCTTGCGGGAGACCTTTGCGGATGCGATGAAGTCCTTGCGCTTCAGGTCTTCGATCAGCGGATGGTCGGCGTCGAATCCGCGGGGCGGACGCTTCAGCGACTCCCCTTCCAGGGAGTAGGTTGAGGCGAAGTCGAGATTGTGCGTCGCTTCCATCCAATCTGCGGTGCGATCCACGATGGCCTCGCGTATTGCGAGCGCCGAGGCGCCGTCGGGTCTCCATATTCCGACACCCACGAAACTCCCGGCCGGATCGAGATGGAGATAGAACCCGGGCGCGTGCACATCCTTGGCCGCCTCGTGACGGAACTGGATCCCGAGGTGCGTCTTGTAGGGCGTCTTGTCCTTCGAGAACCGCGTGTCGCGATAGATCCGGAACAGCGACCCACCCACCGTTCGGTCGTCGGCAATGAAGTGTGGACTGATCTCGTGGAGATACGGCTCGAAGTCACGGATGAACTGGAGACCGGCGTCTCTCACATAGAGGTCGTAGCGATCTCGGTTCTCTGCGAACCACTCCCGATCGTTGTTGTTGTCGAGATCGGTCAGATAGGTGAACAGCGCCGGACGGAAGGAACGATTCGTTGATGACATGGCCACAACCTATCAACCCGAATGGCGTGGTGGAAGAGGATCGATTCGCCGGTTCGTCAACTCTGCCGACGAATGTGGATCTCGATTGGTTGCGTGGTGATCAAGCCGTCACCAGCGATCTCCGAGAGTCTCGGGAGAACCGCCCCGATCTTCTCGATTGTGTCGACAGCCTCGATCACGAGAGGAAGGTCCTCAGAGAGACGGAGCACATGGGTCGTGTGGAGAATTGAGGACCCACCGTATCCGGCTACGCCCCGGATGACCGTCGCTCCCGAGATCCCTGCCGACTGGAGGACGTCGACGATCGCTTCGTCGAGGGGGTGGCCGTCGTAGCGGTCGCTCTCGCAGATGTACACCCGGAGCAACTGACCGTCGGAGATGGTCTCCATAGATTCCATGCTAGAACCATTGTCCGATCGTGAAGCCGATGCCAGCAATCGCCACACCGGCGAACAGCGGAACTGCCAGATTCTCGGCGGCCCGGCGCAGTCCGACGCGGCCGCCTGTTTCGGCGGCTAGGACCGTCTCGACCATCCATGTTGAGAATGTCGAGTACCCGCCGAGGAACCCCACTCCGGCGGCCGCCACGAACATATCCGGCACATCCCGGCCCGTCGCCAGGCCGAGCAGCAGGCCGGCCGCGAACGCCCCGGTGAGATTGACGACGAGTGTTCCGATCGGGAATGTGGTCCGCCAGAGGAGCTGAACGATCCCGGAGACGCCGTACCGAGCGAGCGCACCGAGTGCCCCGAAGAGCCCTATGACTATCCACTTCACTTCGATCCCCCGAACCGGACGCCAAGCAGCGCTGCGGTGAACCCCGCACCGATCGAAGCCAGCGGATAAGCCACCGCCAGGATCCACTCCCCGGTGCGTGCGAGTTCGAATACCTCTGCGGAGAACAGCGAGAAGGTCGTGAACGCCCCAAGGATTCCGACGCCGACGAACGGGATCAGGAATGGTGATGAACGGGACCGACCGGCATGGCGCGCCACGACGTAGCCGAGAATGAGCGATCCGACGATGTTCACCGTGAACGTCGCCCACAGAACGTCGAAATCGGTCCGCCCTACGATGTCGGCGACGAGGGCGCGACCGACTGCACCGACCGCACCTCCGGCCGCTACCGCGAACCGTCGCCGGCCGGTGATCGACGACGAGAGGTTGAGTCGGTCGGTCACGGAGAGCGGTGACGCTACCACCGAATTACCGGTCCCCGATCACCCCCCTCCCTACGATGACGCCGCTAGCCACTCATCCCGAGGAGGGAATCATGGAGCAGAAGTTCAGTCCATCTGACATCTTCGACCTGACATTCACGAAGTTCGTGACACCCGCTGTCATCAAGATCGCATTCATCGTGGTCATGGTGATCGGTGGGCTGGCCTGGCTCTCGTTCATCTTTGCCGGCTTCGCCAACAGCTTCTGGGGTGGCATCGGCGGACTCGTGTTCGGCGGACTCGTGTTCCTCATGATCGTCTTGCTCTATCGCATCCTGTTCGAGCTCGTCATGGTCATCTTCGCCATCAAGACCAACACCGACCGCCTGCCCTAGAACGCACCACGTCAGACAATCAGAACACCCCGGTCGCAAGACCGGGGTGTTGAGTGAGGAGCGATCT
>CBFDAN010000329.1:0-2465 GCA_965602815.1 uncultured bacterium | reverse complement strand
ACACACCCAGCACGACGTTCATGCCGGGAGCAACTTCGACGCGGACAAGGGTGATAAGCAACGACGTGGGGAAGAGTGCGATGAACACGGCGATCGACTGCTTCCATCGTTTCGGTCCCTCCGGCTGACCCGGCCGAGCGGGGAACCATCCTCCGAACCCTCCGACGACGTTCACGGTGCGGTCGCCCTCGACGAGCTGTTCGGTCCTGATGAGCCACTCGCGGCGAGAGTCGGACTGCAACCATCGGTCCAGATCTACCCGCGACGCGAATGACGCAACGATGACGTGCTCGTCCTGCACTCCTTCCACCGGCTGGAGGAGGTCGGATCCGAGGAATCCTTCGAAGCTCCGCAGCCGGTCGACGACGTCGTCATGGAGCTCAACGAATTCGGTCGCGTTGTGGGGTGCGATTCGCTGTGAGAAGACGACGGTGACCGGTTCCGGGGCCGTCCGAAGGCCGGCGATCCGTTGTTCGCGGCCCGGTCCGTCGATCATTTCCTGGACAACTCCAATGAGCGACCTTCGGTCCTCGGACTGGAGCCATGCGTCGAGCTGCTCGACCGTCGCGAATGAGTAGACGGTTACCCACTCGCCCGGGTGGGACGGATTCGGTTCCTGTACCTCGGAACCAAGAAACCCGGCATGGGCAGCGGCCGCGGCTCGTATACGTCGATCCCATTTTCGGAAGTCGTCCTCGCGGCCGGGGTTCACATGCCGCGCTACCACAACCGTGGGCGCCGATGCCGACTGGCTCAGGTCATTGGTCATAGAGGGAGCGTAGGCACACCACCGGCGTCACCCGGCGGGCGTGAGAGGTGGATCAACCCGGACCCGAGGAAGCCTCGGTTCTGATCTCGTCCACGTACTGACTGAGGGCGAACGTCGTCGTCACATCGGTGGTGACATCGTGGATCACGAGAGGCCCAGGCAATCCTGGTCTGAAGGCCGATCTGAGGGTCGAATAGAGCAGGAAACGGCTGTCGGTTGACCAGGTCATCGAGATGACACCAGAACCCTGCCCGTCCCTCTCGTGGATGACGACACCCGTTGCCGCGTCCATGATCCGAACGAGCGAGTCCGGGCTATCGATGTTCGGCGTGATGTTCACGGCCACGAGACTGCCGTCTGGAGACCATGCGGTATTCACGACCAGTTCCGTGTTCGCTACGCCCGGCACGGGTCGGTAGTACCGGCCGTCGACACCTTCGACCAGGATCGGGTCGTCGGACTCGGCAAGGATTTCGGTGCCGTCGGCGCCAATCAGGGTTGGCTCGAAACGCTCGTCCCAGAGCAGATCTACCACGAGAGCATCATCGTTCCAGCTCTCCAGGAAGACGCCATCGGCCCACGAAGATGCACAGCCCTGAGGAAGCGAGCGCATGATGACGGCTTCGGATGCCGCGTCGGTGAGATCCAGGGTCGTGAGAGTTGTTGTTCCCGGCACCGACCGGGCACACGTCATCCAGGCCAGCCGCCCGGGTTCAGTGTCGTGCCACACCGCCGATCCCACTCGAAGGCCGACGGCCTCCCGGGTTGGTTCCCCTTGCCTGCCGTAGGCGATGGGATGGACGGTGAGAACACCGTCGTCGAGGACCTGGGCGAACCACGTGCCGGACGCGTCGAGTCCGATCGGCCATCCGCCGGTGAGGTGAGATTCATCACGCTCGATCGTCAGCGCCAATTCTGACATGGGCTCCGACGCGGACCACCGCGCGACATTGAAACTGTCACCCGGCGTCGCGAGCATCACGACCGTGTCGGTGAACCCGGGCACCAGCTGGGACAGCGGGGCAGCCGCATTCGCCAGCGGTTCGTCCGCCGGAACCGTTGTGGATGTCGTCGACGTGGATGTCGTCGACACAACGGTTGTGGGGGTCGACTCTGTTGCTGCAACGCCTGAGGATTCGGTTGTTCCCGGTGAACCGAGCAGCCAGCCGAAAGCGATGGCAGCAACAACCGCTGCGCCGGCAGCCAACCACGCGGTGCGTCGGCCGCCTCCCTCTCGAGAAGGTGGAAGGAACTCTGGGTCGATTGTTATGCGGTCGTCTGACATGTTGCTCCGCCGAACTCACATTGACCTTCGGCTCCGCGTGTGGCGGCAGGGGTCAGCCTGTCGGGTTGTCGGGAGGCCGAAACAAGGCCTCAAACACAGGTTCGGTGCTGCCCTTTCAACCGGATGTGCCGGGGGGCAATTCCGAGGCCCCCGTCCTTTCGCAACTACGGGAAGCCGGCTTCCGCCATCTACGCCTGAACGGGAGTGCCGGGCTGGTCAGAGCGACTAGGCCCACCAACGGTTGGTGTCGAGGGGCTCGCTCTACGAATCGATTGAGATGCGTTCGCTCTCTCGTTGAAGACCGTCGGCCAGGCCTCCGATCCCCCTGCGTAGTTGCTTGTCGGTGGTCCCCTTTGCAGGCGACCGAGGCGGTTCAGCGTGTAGGAGTAGTGCAAGGTCAACTCAGTTCCA
>CBFDAN010000328.1:0-2468 GCA_965602815.1 uncultured bacterium | reverse complement strand
GTCACTTATTCGACCCTGAGGGAATCGAGCAGGTCGGGGAACCGTTGATGGGCACATGACGCCATCGCGGAAGACCCACCTCGCCATGGCGGCCGTGGCGATCAGCATCGCAGGCACGGTCGCGATCGTGGTTGTCGTTGGGCTCGGCGCGTCGATCCAGTCGGAACAGGCATCCGACACCTCTGTTGCTGCGAGAGACCGCCCAATCCCATCTGACGTCTACGACCCGGTGCGCGCCGGCGAGGAACCGCCTCGCGGGTTCCGACAGCTGTTGGGTCGCGATCAGATCGCTCCGGTGTACGACCCAGCGTACGTCGCTCCGGATGAGGTGGACTGGCCGGCCGACAGCCTCGTCTTGGGTGTCGCGGGAACGAAGACCGCGAAGGCATACCCGATCACACATCTCAACCAACGTGAGATGGTGATCGATACGCTCGACGGAACTCCGATCCTCGCCTCCTGGTGACCGCTGTGTGGAACGGCGATGGTCCATCGCCGCGAAATCGACGGGGAGGAGATCGTCCTCGGGAACCAGGGAGCTCTCTGGGGCAACGCCATGACATGGTGGGATCACAACACCGGTTCGATCTGGAGCCAGCCGCTGGGTGAAGCGATCCTCGGCCCGCTCAAGGGGGCGCACCTGGAGCTGATGCCGTCCACGCTCACAACGTGGGAGGCCTGGCAGGTGGCCCATCCCGAGACCGTTGCGCTGGACGTCCACGCCTGGGCGACCGGCGGGTTCCACCTGGAGGACATGGCCGTGGCGGTCGACCTTGGGACCGAGGCCGCCTCGTACCGAATACCACCTCTTCGCGATGTCGGCGTCGTCAACGACGTCGTTGCCGGGATTGACATAGCGGTGGTGATCGATCCCAGCGATCCGGAACGATGGGCCGTGTTCAGCCGACGCCTCGACGACACGATCGTCGACCTTGCTGTGATCGAGGGAGAGCTGGTCGACACCGTCACTGGGACGGTGTTCGATCCGTTCCTCGGCCTCGGACGATCGGGTCTGCTCGGCGATCAGGACCTGAACAGGCTGCCGGCGTTCACGGCGTTCCCGTCCGACTTCGAGACATTCTTCCCAGAGGGGAGAACCTGGCCGAAGTGATGGCGCGACTCAACATCCGCCGGCTCGTTAGGCAGCTCCGATGCGCGGATGTTCGATCAGAACCGAGAGTCCGATGATGAACGCGACGATCAACAGGATCGTGCCTCCCTTCACGGTCTGAAGACTGGACTCCTCGATCGACATCACGCCGCTCATCGTGATCGCGGTCGCTGGTGTGGTGTTCAGTGCCGTGGGCGCCCGCGAGCGTCTCAGGAGTTGACCAGACCGACCGAGGCGGCTTCGCTCATCGCGGACCTAGCTGTTGGTCGCGTCCACCAGCCGGCCGAGGTCGGCCTCGATCTGCCGCTGTCGGTTCGAGAGGTCTCCCAACTCGTCCAACACGCGTTCCAGCAGAGCCATGATCTGCTCGTTTGTCGGCTTGGCCTCTTGCGCCATCACACACCTCCTTCTCCTCTCGACCGTACTCGATCACCCCGCCGGGTGTGACCGGCTGGGCCGCGAACGCTTCGCCGTTGTGGTTCCGCGGCGAGCTGTGGCCCAGATGTCGTTGCTCCCGATCTCGGGCCGCCAGGCCGGTTTGCAGATTCCCCTCCAAGGTTGGAACATGGGGCCGTGGGTGATACCGCTCAGGAGTGGCTGGCCGAGGGAGACCCGGCGATTCGATGGCAGGTGGAACGCGACCTTCTTGAGCGGAAGCCACGAACCTGGAGCGCGACGCGAGCCTCGGTCGAGCGGGAAGGCTCGGGGAAACGACTGCTGGACCAGCAGGATCCGGGCGGCACGTGGGGGAACGGTCTCTACACCCCCAAGTGGACATCCACCACCTACACCCTTCTCCTGCTCCGAAGACTCGGGCTGCCAACGTCAAACGAACAGGCAATCGCCGGCTGCCGGCGATTGCTCGACGACGCTGAGTGGATCGACGGGGGAGTGTCCTATTGGGCGAGCCATCCGTATGCCGAGCGGTGCGTCAACGGGATGGTGCTCGCATTGTCCTCGTACTTCGAGGTGTCCGATCCCAGAATCGACTCGATCGGCGAGCGCCTCATCAGTGCCGTCATGCCAGACGGGGCGTGGAACTGCCGGGACTACCAGGGAGCAACACACTCCTCATTTCACACCACGATCTCCGTCCTCGAAGGTCTCCTCGAATGGAAACGATCGACGGGATCGAGTGACGCCGACGCCGCCATCGTTCGCGGCCACGAATTCCTGCTCGAGCATCACATGTACCGGTCGCACCGGACTGGAGCAGTGATCAACGAAGCGTGGACCACCTTCCACTTCCCGCCGCGGTGGCACTACGACGTGTTGCGCGGACTCGACCATCTGTGTGACGCCGACGCGGCGCCCGATCCCAGGGCCTCAGACGCGATCAAGCTTGTGCGCGTTGCTC
>CBFDAN010000327.1:0-2471 GCA_965602815.1 uncultured bacterium | reverse complement strand
CGTCGCGGTGAAGGAACGGAATCGGCTCGAGGAACTGCAGCGCGGTGACGGCTCCCCAGATCGGCCACGGGAAGAGAAGCCGGGAGCGCGTTGCCAACGCGGCGAGGGTCAGCCCACCGGAGAGCGCAGCGACGAACGAACGTCCGGGTTGGACCAGACGCAGACCGACGTCGAACAGTCGAAGGGATCGCTGTTCGATTGCGCCGCGCCAGAGGGGTCCGAGATACCGGCGAGCGACCGCGCGCCTCCCGGCCATCCAGCGAGCTCGCTGCTGCACGGCCGAGGCGGCCGCGGCCGGCTTCTCGTCGTAGATGCGAACGTCGTGGATCCACTCGACGGTTCGTCCGGCAAGAGCGAGCCTCACGCCGAGCTCCTGGTCTTCCGTGAGACCGTCGCCGAACCCGCCGACTTCTGCGAGCGCATCTCTCGTGAAGGCCATCCCCGTTCCGCCAAGATCGGCCGACCATCCGAGATTCGAGCGAGCAAGCTGCACCATCCGATTCCCGGCCCAGTAGGACAGGGCGGATGCCAACGCGACGGGAGATTCATCTGGATTCGTCACATCGAGGAAACACTGGACGACGGCGTGGCCGGCGGCAACCTCAGCGCTGATCCGCTCCAGGAGGACGGGCGGCACTCGATTGTCCGCGTCGACGACGAGCAGCACTTCCTCGGGATCGAGTGGTTCTCGATCCAGGTACCACGCAATGGCGGCACCCTTGCCGTCGCCACCTTCCCGCCGTTCGAGCACCCGAGCAGGTTCGGCGGCGGCAGCCGTGCCGTCCGTGCACCGATCGGCGACCACCACGATCTCGTACATGTCCATCGGGTGGGTCTGCGTGTGCAGGTCCGCGACGAGGTTCCCGACCACTTCGGCCTCATTGTGGGCAGGGATCACAACCCGGATCCTGCGAGGCTCGCTCGGGGCTGCCGGTCTGCGGTTCTTCCATCCCCAGAGCGCGACGATCGCGTTGTAGCCGGCGAGGGCGGCGATCATCGCCTGTGGGATGGATGCGAGAAGCCGTACCATGACAACCCGCAGCGTACCGCGTACCCGTACCAGGCAGGACTCAGCGTGACCGTACTCCCCGACCGATCCATCGCCGTCGTCCTCGGGACGCGTCCCGAGATCGTCAAACTCGCGGGCCTCGTGCGCCTCCTCGGTCCGGCCGCTCGGGTGATCTACACGGGGCAGCACTATGACCCGCAACTCTCCGGTGTCTTCTTCGACGAGTTCGGCATGACGCAGCCGGACGTCCACGTCGGTATTGGGGCAGAGCGGCGCGGGACCCAGATCGGTCGCGCTACCGAAGGTCTCGACGGATTGTTTGCAGAAGACCGGCCGCTCGCCGTCGTCGTCCAGGGTGATACGAACACGGTCACCGCAGGTGCTCTGGCCGCCAACGCCGCAGAGATCCCCCTCGTCCACGTCGAATCGGGTCTCAGGAGCTTCGACCGCCGGATGCCCGAAGAGCACAATCGCGTCATCGCCGACCACCTTGCGGATCGATGTCTTGCGGCGACCGAAACGAATCGAGGCAATCTTCTCGCCGAACGGATCGACGATGATCGCATCGTCGTCACGGGGAACACGATCGTCGAAGCGGTCGATCGGTTGCTGCCACCCGAAGACGAGCGAACCGCGATCATCCACCGGTACGGCGTCCAGTCGGGTGGATTCGTGCTCTCCACCTTCCACCGACCCGAGAACGTCGACGATCCGGAGCGCCTTCGGAGCATCCTCACGGAGTTGGCCAATCTTCCGATCCCCGTGCTGATACCGCTCCACCCCCGAACGGTTCGCCGGATCGAGGAGTTCGACTTGGGTGGATCGCTCGATGGGTTGACCGTCGTCGAGGCGATCGGCTACCGCGACTTTCTTGCCCTCGGAGCGGAGTCGGCCTTCCTGGTCTCGGACTCCGGTGGGGTGCAGGAGGAGGTCTCGGTGTACAAACGTCCCCTCGTTGTGGTGCGTCGTTCCACGGAACGCCCGGAGGTTCTCGGGACATTCGCCGAACTCGTTGAACCGGGACCCGCCGTCTCCGCGATCGCCTCCGATTGGCTCGGCCGCCTCCCCGAACTCCACCGCGACCTCGCAGCAATCCCGTCTCCCTTCGGCGACGCGTCGGCCCCACGCCGATCTCTCGACGTAATCACGGATCTCGTCAATGGTTGACCGCATTCGACACCTCGTGGCCGGTCGCGCAGCACCGAAGACATCTGAGGTGTCTCGAACCTTCGCGTCCTGGGACCTCGTCGACTCTTCGGTCGTACAGGTATGTCACCCTGATTGGCGCGGCATCAAGACGGCGGCGCAGGCATTCGCAACGCCGATTGTCGAGTCCCGAGACTTCGCGCCGCACGCCGAAGCGCTGACCGATGAGTTCGCCGAGCGCGGTGTCTCGACCCTGGTCGTGCAAGCGTGGCCGCCGGGGAGTGCAGCGCTCCTCGAGGCAGCCGCACGACGAGGG
>CBFDAN010000326.1:0-2505 GCA_965602815.1 uncultured bacterium | reverse complement strand
AGGAACTCATCCCGAACGTCGAGATCGTAGAACCGGGGTTGGTCTTCGTGCCGGTAGCCGGAGCAGTTGGCTACTACGGCGGCGAGGGTCCGCTCATCGAGCGGATCGTAAAGGAGATTGATCGTGTGGCCGGAGCCGGGTTCCGGGTCGGGGTCGCTGAAGGACCATTCGCTGCAAAACAAGCCTCGGTCAAAGCAACCGGAGATCCACCAATTCTCTTGATTGAGGACGATGAGGCGTTTCTCGCATCGCTCGACATATCGACGGTTGGCAGAGAAGAGCTTGTCTCGACATTCCGGTGGCTCGGGATCACAACACTCGGGGAACTTGCTCGTCTCCCCGGTAGCACCGTCGCATCCCGTTTTGGGACGGCCGGTTTGGATGCTCATCGACGAGCCTCCGGTCGGGACCGTGACTTGAACCCCCGCGATCTCCCCATCGACCTCACCGTCTCGGAGCGATTCTCGCCCCCGCTCGAAGACCTCGAGCACGCAGCGTTCGTGGCTCGGGCGATGGCCGGTCGGCTTGTTGAAACCCTCGCTTCGTTTGGAGCGGCTCCGTTTCGGATCGTGGTGGAAGCAGAAGCAGCCGACGGGACGGTTCGATCACGAACGTGGTTGAGCGCTGATCCGCTGGATGATCGGGCGATCGCCGATCGGGTGCGATGGCAACTTCGCGCCTGGGTCGACGGAGTTGGGCCAGGTATACGCGGCGGCTTGGTCGCGCTCCGGATCGAGCCGGCGAATCTCTCCGGGGCGGGACGACAGCTCGCACTCGGAGAAGATGCGCGAGCGGCATCGGAGACCGTCCGAGCGTTCACCGAGACACAGGCGATCCTTGGCAGGGACGAACTGGTTCAGGCACACCCACAGGGAGGCCGTGAGCCCGGAGATCGGGTTGCCTGGCACCGGTGGGGTGAACCTCCGGTCTCTCGGCGAGATCCTGATGCGCCGTGGCCGGGACGGATTCCCGGTCCTTCGCCGGCGCTTGTTCCACCCGCACCTCAACCGTTTCACATCGAATGGGATGGAGGGATGCCGACTCGGGTCCGACTGGGAAGCCGATGGGTGACGGTCCGATCATGGGCCGGCCCCTGGAGGAGGGTCGGACGCTGGTGGAAGGGTGAGGAACCCGGCGATCAGTATCAGATCGTGACTTCGGCGGGTGCGTTCCTCTGCGAGATCAGGGGAGGGGCAACCTGGCTGACCGGGATCTATGACTGATCCTTCGATGTCAGGAGGGTGCGTTCCTCATCTCCTCGTACGTTGCGAGCATCCTGTCGTGCAACTCATTGGTCAGTGGGGTGATGTCCCGGAACGTGTAGTCCGCCGTATCGACCGGATCCAAGACCTTCACAACAGCGTGACCCGGGTAGACAAACATTGAACCCGGTGGGTTGATATCGAACGTCCCCGAGATGACAACCGGGAGGAGATCCGCGCCGTTGTCGATTGCCAGGCGGACCGCCCCCTTGTGGAAAGAAGCCATGTCTCCAGTTCGGCTGCGCGTTCCCTCGGCGAAAACCATCAGCGAATACCCACGCCGGTAGGTTTCCTTTGCTGCATGGTTGATCGCCTGCCTGGTCGAGATCGCGCCGCCGCGGTCGACCTTCACGATTCCGGCGGTGTCCATCCCGGGTCCGAGGATCGGAATCTTGTAGAGCTCCTTCTTCGCAAGGAACCGGATCGGAGTTGGGATCGCTCGAAACAGCACAGGAATGTCGAAGTTCGACGTGTGATTCGCGACGACCACGTAGCGCCTCTTCGGGTCGACACACTCGGCACCCTCCACGGTCATCACGATCGGCGGGATCTTGAGGAAATGGCCCGCCCATCGCTGAATCGTCTGTTCGATCCTCGGAGAGTCGCGATTGCGCTTCCCGATCCAGATCACGTAGGCCGCCTGCGACAGCGTATAGAAGAAGAAGAGGGGGACGAGGACGATCGTCCTGATTGCCGCGCTCAAAGTTCGGACCATGGGTCGGTAGCGTAGCGACGGCGGAGGGCCCTTCACGATGAAACTGCGACAGCTGACGGTCGACCAGGCACGAAGGATCGCTCTTGCAGCCCAAGGGTTCACAACGCCGCGCCCAACGGGGCGTGTCGATGTTCGGCACTTCCGGCGCGTGCTCGAACGGATCGGGCTCATCCAATTGGATTCCGTCAACGTTCTCGAACGGTCGCACTACCTCCCGATGTTCTCTCGCCTTGGTCCGTACGATCGAGCGGCCTTCGACAGGTGGACAACTCGGTCGGGGGAGCTCTTCGAGTATTGGGGTCATGAAGCCTCGCTGATCCCGATTGGCCTGTATCCCACCTTCGGTTTCCGGATGGACGAGATGCAGCCGTGGGGGAGCATTCGCCGATTGCTCGACAATCGCCCCGGGTATGTTGAGAGCGTCTTGCAGCAGGTCGCCGACCGCGGCCCGATCACCGTCTCAGATCTCGACGACCCCGGGGAACGGGGTGGGCCCTGGTGGGGTTATGCGCCCGGCAAACACGCTCT
>CBFDAN010000325.1:0-2569 GCA_965602815.1 uncultured bacterium | reverse complement strand
CCCCAACTCGACGTGGTCGCCGAACACGAAGTTCACTACCTCGAGGATGAACAGTTTCCCAAGGAACAAGACCGCGAACAGAGAGATGGTTCCAGCAACCTTGAAGAAGGCACCCTCCTTGCCGGCAAAGTAGCTGTGGACGCGATGCTCGAAACCCATGACCACATCGAGGAGCACCTTCAGCAGGACCGCGGTGAGGATCGAGATCGTGAACGAGTCGATCACAACCGCATCCACGTACTCCACGAAGAGGTTGAGGACGACGGTGTAGATGAGCACATCCGACGACCACGAGAAGAAGACCTCCTGCTTCTTCGAGATGGTGACGGTGCGGGCGTTGTCGTGTGATGTCATGTGGCGCCCTCAGCATTCGGGGTATCCGTTCGCTCGCACCAATCCATGGATTGAGCGCTCGCTCGCCAACCCAATGTACTGGGACCGAACGACTGACCCGAGCAACGGGACGCGCAACCCCTCGTTCAACCGCTTTGGCTAGATAGAGTTCCCGAGGATGCTGATCGTGGCCATGGCGAGACTGATTGCGGTGAAGCCGACACGGCACCCCACGCCTGCTTCCACCAAGCCAGCATGCCGGCGATCAGCGCCTGGAGGAGGAAGTAGAAGGCGAACACGCGAGAAGTGAGGGCAACGGCCTGGCTCACGTCCATGGACCACAAGGACGAACGACGAGATGTATTGGGCCAACCGCATCGACGAGATACGCCGTTCCCCGCTGAAACGGTTCCCGATGTACCGAGCTGCTTCGAATCCCTGGACCATGGCGAACAGCCCGACGAGGTCGGGATTGCAGTCGCACGGCAGCCGGTCGTCTAGAGCTTCTGAAGGGAATCGGTGTTGGCGACGGTCGACTCGGTCACGTTGCGTCACCCCGACGATTCGGATGCTGCGCTTTCCGGGCGTCGGTTGGGACTACGAATCCGATGCTGCACCTCGCCAAGAACCGAGGCGCCGAGCAACTCGATCGACGCCGAACGCGACGGCCTTGCCGAGGATCCACCCGCCGACAACGTCACCCGGGTAGTGGACGCCGGTGTACACCCGAGAGAAACCGATGGCACCCGCGAGCGTGTTGATCGGAATCCAGAGCGCTGGGTACGCCCGGTCGACCACGCCCGAGAACGCAGCCGCCGACGCGGTGTGGCCCGAAGGGAACGAAGACGAATCCGGCTTCTTGAGTTCACGTTCCTCCGGTACCGGGTTGGTCGGCCTCGGCCGGTCTGTCAACCCCTTGAGCACGACATTGGCGAGGAACGACGTGACGCCGATGGCGGCCATCCCTTCAACGGCCGTCTTGCGGCCCTTTGTCCCGCCGAATACGGCGAACAATGCGGCGATCGCCATCCAGAGCCGAGAGAACGAAGCGGCGATCGAGAGAGCCGGCATGATCTTGTCGAGGAGTGGCGAACTCCAACCGGCGACCGCATCGAAGACCGAACGGTCGATCTCCTGGCCCTTCTCGAGGGGAGATGACTCCCCGCTCATCCCGGGTCGCTCGATGAGTCTCCACCGGCCAGGTGGGTAATCGCTTCAGGCGTCATGCCGGTGGAGAATTGGATCTCCCGCCTGGCGAGATCTCTCGGAAGCACAACCCGCAATGCCGCATGGTCGATTTCCACATCGATCGGCGACTTGACTTTGTGGAGGGAGCCGTCGATGCCGACGGGGACCTTCTTCTCTGCGGATTCGACGGTCAAGTTCGGGGTCGTCCATTCCTTGATCTTGCGATGGTTGATCCCGGAAGGCCCCACCGCCGATCGGTCGGCCAGGATCACCCCGACTGTCCCCGTGTCGAGCGCGGCACGCCCTGCAAAGTCCGGCGCCCCGATGTATTGGTAGGGGTTGTTCGAGGCGAGCAGCATGCCGATGTTGTCGTGCACCGTGCCGTCTGGCGCGGTCACCGACAGACCCTTCTCCGGGTGCTCCGCGCTGGCCGCGGCCGCATCGGCGATACTCTTCGCCTTGTGAGCGCGGTAGTCAGGGTCGGCGAGCGCTTCGGCGTAGATGCCGAATGACACATTGTTGACGAAGAGGCGTTTGGCGATGCGCCCGACGTCCACCTTGAATTCCACACCTTCGAATGCAGCGGCGAGCGCCTTCTTCGGATCGGAGCGATCGAGGCCGAGGTCCATGGCGAAGTGGTTGCGGGTGCCGGACGGCACACACGAGAAGGCGACATCACGCTCAATCGCAACGTCTGCAACACGCGCCTGGGAGCCGTCCCCTCCCGCAATCATGAGGTGGTCACAACCCCGGTCCACCGCGCTGTTGGCGAGGTCGGGAATCTTCTCACCCTTCTTGCGTACGATCGTCTCGATTCCGAGGCCTGCTGCGGCACTTGCGAGCCCGATCCGCTTCGCCTTCCCTCCGCCGCTGCCCGGATTGATGATGAGCACCGGATACCTTGGTGAGACACGCGCCACCGGAGCGGCGATGAGGTGTGGCTGGCGCCGTCGCCACACCGTGTAGGCAAAAACACCCACGCCGGCAACAGCAGCCACCCCGACGATCAGCTTCACATGCCGCCGCCAACCACGCTTACGTTCAATGT
>CBFDAN010000324.1:0-2573 GCA_965602815.1 uncultured bacterium | reverse complement strand
ATGAGATTCGTACTAACAGCACTGTGGGGCGTCACCGTCGTCGCGGTGTCGGTGCTCGGGTACCTCGCCTACTAGGGCCATTGCGCGGGTCGCCGGCTGCATTCCTCGCGGATCCAACCATCTCGGTAGTGCCTCAGATGCACAACGACGCTGGAGCTCTGAGACAATGCCGATTCGCTCGCCCAACCGGAGGCAGGCAGTTCGAGTCCGTGCGAGCCTACAACGACTGAGCGAACCGCAGTTCGACAGGCGGGCCCCCGTGCCAACTGCAATCGATCTGTCGGACTCCTGTCCTAGCCGATCACGTCGAACGATTTCAGGGCGCACAACGCCACGATCACGAGGATCAGCAGAGGCAATGTGGGGACCACCCAGCACAACGCTGCGTAGGAACACCCGCAACATCTGGTTGCCACATCCTCATCCATTCTTGCCTTCTATCCTTGGCGATCCGCGGCACATGACATGCCATCGGGCTACCACTGATCATTCCTACGACCATGCTGCGACTCCAATCCTGGGCAAGAACCACGCGGAACCCTGAGCCGGGTGGACGTCTTAACGATTGGTGAACTCCCGGCCATATGACAACGAAACAGCCTGCGACCGGCTTCAATGGCTCCGTGAACGAATCCGTAACAACGCCCATCGCCAAGCGCCGGTCCGGATGGGCGGGGGTTGCCGGTGTGGCTGTCAGCCTCGGCCTCACGGAACTCTTCGCCGGCTGGTCAACGGCGGTTCCCTCCGCGATCTCAGCAATCGGCGGTTTCGTCATCGACCTCTCGCCGCCCTGGCTCAAGACGTTTGCGATCTCAACGTTCGGCACCGCCGACAAGGCCGTGCTAGCCATCTGCATCGTCGGTGTGGCGCTCCTGATCGGATGGTTCGTCGGCAAGGCATCAGCACGGCGCCCGCATCCCATGGTGATCGCATTCGCAGTGGCTGCGGTAGTCGGGATCGCGGCGCAGGCCGGTGAACCGGGGGCGGTCTTCGGTTTGGTGGTCGCATCCACCGTCGTCGCCATGGGTGCGGGACTCCTCACGTGGTACGGCATCGTGGTTTGGAGCCGCCCGGTGGAGAGGGACGAGGCGGACAACGATCCGACAGATCAGGTTCCGGCGGATCCGGGGCGGCGTCGCCTCATGATCGGTCTGGCGGGCGCCGTTACCGTTTCGGCGATCACGATCTGGATCGGTCGCTCGATGATCCGAAGCCGGGCGGAGGCGCAGCGCAGCTCTCTGGGGCTCCCGGTGCCGGTCGAACGACAGGCAGATCCTTCGGCCGCCAACGACTTCGCTCTCGAATCGCTCACGCCGATCGTGGTACCCAACGGCGAGTTCTACCGCATAGATACGGCGCTGGTGGTGCCGGCGGTTGATCCCGAGGAGTGGACCTTGACGATCAAGGGGATGGTCGCCCGCGACATCGTCTTGACCTATGCAGATATCGCTGCGATGCCGCTCGTCGAGCGCTACGTGACCCTCTCATGTGTCTCCAACAAGGTCGGCGGTGGACTCGTCGGCAACGCGCTGTGGACCGGCGTCTACCTCAAGGACCTCCTTGACATGGCGGGCGTGGAGAGCGGTGCCGACCAGATTGTGGCCCGATCGGTCGATGGATGGACGGCCGGGTTCCCGACGGAGATCGCGTTCGATGGGCGTGACGCGCTCCTCGCAATCGGGATGAACCGAGAGGTGCTCCCGGCTGATCACGGCTTCCCGGCCCGCCTCGTGATCCCCGGCCTCTACGGGTACGTCTCGGCTACCAAGTGGATCTCAGAACTGGAGCTGACCACCTGGGATGCCTTCGACGGCTACTGGGTGCCAAGAGGTTGGTCCAAGGAGGCTCCGATCAAGACGCAGTCCCGAATCGATCGCCCGCAGCGGGGTGCGAGGGTTGAGACCGGCGACTACACCCTCGGCGGCGTGGCGTGGTCGCCGACGAACGGCATCGAACGCGTCGAGGTACAAGTCGATGATGGACCATGGACCGAAGCTGAATTGAGTGAACCACTCTCGAACGACGCGTGGCTGCAGTGGTTGCTGCCAACCGTGTTCGGCGAAGGGGAGCACCAAGTCCGGGTCCGTGCGACGGACCGGACGGGGTTCACACAGACCGAGACAGAAGTGCCGCCCGCCCCGGATGGGGCCGAAGGCTGGCACACCATCACGGTCATCGCCGAACCGGCGTAGTCGACCCGAACTTGCCACATCGACTGAACGACGCCTCCCTTAAGCCGCGGATAGCCATGGTCGGCGCCGACGTAGGATGGCGATCCGAACGAGGAGGATGCGGATGAAACGCGTGGTTGTGACGGGCGGGAGCGGGAAAGCCGGCCGGGCCGTGGTTGCCGATCTTGGAGAACACGGATACGACGTGACCTCCGTCGATGTTGCGGCGTCCCTGCACCCCGATGATCCGACGCTCGTTGCCGACCTCACTGATCTCGGACAGACAATCGAGTCGTTGAGTGACGCAGACGCCGTGGTGCACCTTGCCGCGATTCCGGCGCCCCATGTGCTTCCCGAAGGGGAGACGTTCCGGATCAACATGATGTCGACGTAGCTGACGTG
>CBFDAN010000323.1:0-2577 GCA_965602815.1 uncultured bacterium | reverse complement strand
GAAACGTTTGATGATTCCAGCGGAGTATGGGGTGTCTACGCGAAGGTCGGGACCTCGTTTGCTTCGCCGATCGTCGCCGGAACCGCAGCGCTGATCCGATCTGTCAACCCCACGTTGTCCAGCTCGGTGGTCCGAAACATCCTGGTTTCCACAGCCGTCGACCTCGGGTCGACCGGGTGGGACCGACTCTACGGTGCCGGCCTAGTGCAGGCCGATGCCGCGGTCACCGCAGCCTCACTTGTGCCGCCACCAGGTGACGCGACCATCGCAGGCGGACCCGCAGCGGTCAGCGATGCGGTGTCCGCTCAGGTAGAGACGATCATCGGTGCTTCTCCGAATCGCATCGCGGGAGCCAATCGCTACGGCACGGCGGCTGCCCTCTCAGCGGCTGCCCACGATCCGGGCATTTCACTCGTCTATGTGACAACCGGCACGAACTATCCGGATGCGATCTCGGTGGGAGCCGTCGCGGCCCACCGCCCGACCCCGGTGCTGCTCGTCAACGACGGCATTCCTGCCGAAACCCGAAACGAACTCTCCAGGCTCTCGCCAGACAAGATCGTCATCGTCGGCGGACCGGCCGCCGTTTCAGACGCCGTGGCAACGCAACTCGGCACCTATTCGGCCAATCCCGTCGAACGAGTCTTCGGACACGACCGCTACGCCACATCGGCGCAGGTCTCACGCTCGATGTTCGCACCGGGCGCCGCCAACGAGGTGTTCCTCGCATCGGGTCAGGCCTCTTGGGATGCACTGGCCTCGGGGAGTGCCGCAGCAGCTTCTCCCGGACCCGTGCTCCTCACGCGTTCCTCCGATCTCCCCACGACGGTGCGCGACGAGATCATCCGGCTCGCCCCCTCGCGGATCGTGATCGTCGGCGGAATCGGCGCGGTGTCCCCAGCCGTCGAGCTGGCGCTCGCGGACCTCGGCTTCATCGTCGAACGGGTGGCCGGTGTCGACCGATACGACACGTCCGCGCGTCTCTCACGACGGGCGTTTCCGATAGCTCCAGTCTCCATGCTGATCGCCACGGGCGAGGACTATCCCGATGGATTGACGGCAACGTCGTATGTCGGTGCGCGCGGCGGCTCGCTCCTCCTCACGCGTACCGCGGACTTGCCGGCCGTCACCGCTGCCGAGGTCGCCCGCCTGAGCGGTCGATGATGGCTCCGCCGGCGACGGGCCGCGTGTCCGTACGCCGGGCACTCGCGAGTAGAGTCTGAGGGCGCATGCGGCTCCTCGTCGACGTCTTGCATCCTGGTCACGTGCACTTCTTCCGTCACGTCATCGAAGAGATGACGGAGCGCGGCAATGAGGTGCTCGTTACGTCGCGCCGCAAAGAGGTCGCCACCGAACTGCTCGAGGCGTTCGATATCCCACATGTCGTCCTCTCGAATCAGTCCACCGGGACCATTGGCCTCTCAACCGAGTGGGCCGCACGCACGGCCCGGCTTGCATCGACCGCGCGAAAGTTCTCCCCCGACGTGCTCCTCGGGATCATGGGTGTCTCGATTGCGCCGGTCGGTCGCCTCCTCCGGCGACCGGCGTTGGTGTTCTACGACACCGAGGTAGCGACGCAGACGAACCGTTTCGTCTATCCGATGGCGGCGTCGGTGATCACACCCGACTGCTACGACGCTCCGGTGCGTGGCAATCACGTTACCTACCCGGGTTATCACGAACTTGCCTATCTCCATCCGAACCGATTCACTCCGAACGTCGACAACCTCGCCATGTACGGGCTCTCGCCCGACGAACCATTCACCGTTGTTCGCTTCGTCTCGTGGGAGTCCTCTCACGATGGCGGAGAGGTCGCGCTCGACACCGCCCAGAAGGTCGCTCTCGTCGAGCGTCTCCGTCAGCACGGAAGGGTCGTCATCAGCTCGGAGGGTCGACTCCCCCCCTCACTCGAACCGCTGCGGTTGGCGGGTCCGGTCGAGCACGTACATCACGTCCTCGCCTACGCGACCCTGTACGTCGGAGAATCATCGACAATGGCGAGCGAATCGGCGGTTCTCGGAACGCCGGCCATCCACGTTGCACAAACCAGTCGCGGCTACGTAGACGACCTCGCACGTCGCTACGGTCTGATAGAGCACTTCCAACCGAAGGACTTCGACACAGCGCTTGCAGTCGCCGAGCAAGCGTCGGCTCACCCCGACCCTGAGAGGGTCGGCAATGCTCGAGCGATGATGTTGGCGGACAAGATCGACGTCACCTCCTGGATGATCGAGCACCTCGACGGACTCCGCACAACGCCGGACGCGTGATGCGCATCTGTATGGTCGGCAACGCGACGGCCGTTCACCTCCAGCGATGGGCCGGTGCATATCGCGACGCGGGGCATGCGGTGAGCGTGGTTTCGATCCGGTCCGCCATCATCCCTGGGGTCGACGTTCACACCTTTGCCGTCGGTCCGGTCAACACACCGAACCGATTCTGGACATTGCTGTCGTATCTCCGTCTCGCTGTTTCGGTCCGTCGAGTAGTGCGGTCCTGCGCCGCCGACGTTGTCAATCCACACTTCGTCACGACCAGCGGAGCTTTGGCCAGAATCGCCGGGGTCCACCCGATTGT
>CBFDAN010000322.1:0-2577 GCA_965602815.1 uncultured bacterium | reverse complement strand
TCGGTGTCGCCGATGTACACCTGTCCGGAGGTGAGCTCATCGAGGCCGGCAATGCAGTGCAACAGCGTTGACTTCCCGCTCCCCGACGGCCCCATGATGGCGCTGTAGCGTCCCTTCTCGAACGCCTCCGAGACGTTGTCGAGCGCTCTCACCTCGGTGTCACCTGAGCCGTATGTCTTCGTGCCACTTTCGATCCGGGCAGCGATGACGCCGACCTGTGACCCTGCTGTACCGGTGGTCATGTTGAAACCCTCCTCGTGGATATCGCACAGTGCAGATCGAGGCTACGCGCCCGATACTCGCCTGTCGGCCCCCAAGGAATGACAATGCCAAAGACCCGTGGGGAGAGGTAGATAACTATACAGCGGCGCCGCGCCGAGGCATCTGCGTCGAGAATCGCGGTCTCGGAGTACACGGCGGCATTGTGGGACTCCACAGGTACCTCTCGGCAGTCGCAGTGGCCTTCAGTGATCCGAGGACTTCCTGGTCGGAGGGCCGGCGACTGCTCGTTTCCGGGCGGCGTGAATCACACCGGGGGCGCCGTCTGTCCCGAAGGGTGAGGCACGGTATTCGATCGAACCGTTCGGAGGAGCCCCGATGGACCGATCTCGGTCGCGAGGTTTCCGACCGGTCGGGAGCTACCGCGAGGTCAACGTTGCTACCACCGTTCGGCCGTCGCTCAGTGAGATGGTGATCGAGTCGCCGCCACCGACGCGGCGAAGTGCGGTGATGAGTTCGTCCATGGTGAGCACGTCGATGCCGTCGACAGCCGTGATGACGTCGCCCAAGGCGATTCCTGCGGAAGCTGCGGCCGAGCCCGGCGTCACCTCACGGACGTCGACACCAACGGGGGCCGATCCGCCGTCTTCGGTTGCGTCATAGGCCGTGTCGCCGGCAATGCCGAGCAGAGCATGAGATACCGATCCGGTCGCGATGATCTCAGCGGTGACGCGTTCGACGATCTCCACTGGAGTGGCAAAACCGATCCCTTCGACGCCGATGCTGGAAACACCAACGGCAGTCGTGATCCCGATCAGTGCACCGTCGGCGTCAACGAGAGATCCACCGCTCGAGCCGCTGGTGATCGGCGCATCGGTCTGAAGCATGCCGTAGAGGATGGTCTCAGGACCGGTCTGCACCTCGCGGCCGAGCGCCGACACAACGCCGACGGAGAGGGAGGGCCCGCCTTCGAGCCCGAGGGGGCTTCCAACCGCGATGGCCGGTGTGCCGATGGTGAGATCGTCCGTGGAACCGAACGAGATCGGGGAGAGATCCGTCGCTGAGATGTTGAGGACGGCGAGATCAGTGAGCGGATCGGTGCCGATCAACTCGGCTTCATAGATCCTGCCATCGGAGAGAACGACGCGAGCCGCGGTGCCACCTCCAGCGACGTGGTCGTTTGTAGCGATGTTTCCCAAGGTGTCGAGAATGACACCTGACCCGGAACCGGTCGGTACGAACGTGCCGTTCGCCTCCGAGCCGACTTCGACGGTGACGATGCTCGGGATCACCTCAGCTCCAACCACTGCGGTGTCGGGCGTATCGGTTGCCACCGCCGGCCGTGCGGTGATCACACGTTCCGGTCGAGCCTGCTCGATGATCACCGGAGCAGCGTCCTGCTGGAAATTCGCGCCGACGAGACCACCCGCGAACCCAGCGACGGCGACGGCGATCGGGAAGATCATCCATGTCGGGCGACGGCGTGGTTTCGGAGCGCGGTCGGGGACTGCGGAACTCATGGTGTTCGCCGAGAACGTTGGGCGGGTTGGAGGGGTCGGGAGATAGCTCATTGATATTCCGTTCGTCGCGTGTGCTGGTATCTCACCAACGTCAACGCAGAACAGCCCGCGAAGTTCCTGAGAAATGGATGAGAAGCCCGTAGGTGCGCTGCGGATAGATCAGTGGGAGAGGCGAGAACGAATGGAGTTCGCCATCTCGCCGACGAGGTTCCCAAGAGCAGCGCCGCCGACAACATCGAGCGGTAGATGTGCACCCGCGTAGATGCGCGTGGCTCCGACGAAGAGAGCGAAGGTCTGGAGCCCAGCAGCCGTTGCAGGTGAGCGACCGGCACTCACGACCGTGGCGAGGGTGCTGGCAACTGCCGCATGACCGGACACGTATCCCAGGCTCCCGTCGATCTTGGTGGCGAGGCGCAGGTTTGTCGCTGGGTCGTGGTCGTACGGGCGTCCACGCCCGATCAACTTCTTGACGCCCTTGGCGACCAACCACGTGGTGAACCCAGACGCCGCATACGCAATGGCGGGATCGAGGTCCCGGGTCCGCCAGTACGACCATCCGGCAAGAGCGAACGGGGCGGAGAGGCTCCCAGCCTGCATGGGCAGCCAGGCGAAAGGAGCGAGTTCGTCGGGACCGGTAGGTCCGGCGCTCCCAATCAGGGAGGCCGCGGCGAGCGTGAACGGCCGATCCGACCAACACAACCGTGGCGGCGCCAATACGCACAGCCTTTCGCACGTTCACGTTGAGGCGCCGTTCGGTGGCTCAGACGACCTGCGATTGAGCGGAGGTCGGAGTCGGATGATTCGATCAAGCGGCGCCGTTGTGCGACCCGTCGAGTTC
>CBFDAN010000321.1:0-2592 GCA_965602815.1 uncultured bacterium | reverse complement strand
GCGGTCTGGGAGCGAACGTCGGACGGCGGTTCCACGTCGAACATATGGACCAACCGGTACGACGTCGACGATGGTTGGGGTACCGCTGAGCTCCTGCAAAACGGGGAGGTGACGTTTGCTCGAAGCCCGTCGGTCGCTGCGGACCCAGCCGGCAATGCCATCGCCGTATGGGTACAGAGGAACACGGAGACCGGTGATCGCGTCATCTGGGCGAACCGATACGAGCCCGGCGACGGATGGGGTGCGGCCGGATCCATCGATGACATGCCCACCGCCCTCGCAGCAAACAGGACCGCCGTCGATATGGATGACGACGGCAACGGAATTGCCGTCTGGGCGCGTCCGACGTCCGGAGGCAACGTGCTTTGGGCAAACCGATACACGGCCGGCTCAGGTTGGGGGAATGCCGAGTTGATCAAATCGGATCCCGAGACCGCCGCTAGAGACCCAAGGCTCGACGTCGGTCCGGGCGGCGACGCTTTCGTGGTCTGGGTTCAAAACCAAGACATGCGCGACGACGTTTGGGGGGCCCGGTTCTCCGGCTCGTCCTGGGAAGCACCGGTCAGGCTCGATAGCTACGACGAGGAGAACAAGCGAACGCCAGACATCACGGTCGATGGGACGGGTATAGCCCACGCGGTCTGGTCGCAAGTCGACGTCGACTTCGAGAACATCTGGGCGACCCAGTACACCCTGGACTCGGGCTGGAGCGCCCCAGAGCTCATCGAGCCGCCCAACGACGATCCGCGACGGGATGACGATGCGATCAGCCCGCGCATTGCGGTCAACGCAGCCGGCGATGCTTTCGTGGTCTGGCTGCAGCGTTCGGAGGGCTGGCTCAGTATTTGGTCAAACCGCCTCGATCCCGGCACCGGCTGGATTGAAGCAGAAGTCATCGAGCAGCTCGACGAGGCGGCCCGCCAGCCTCACATTGCCGTTGACGACGCCCGCCACGCACACGCAGTTTGGCCACACTCTCGCGGGAACCTCGGGGGCGACTGGCTGAGGACAAATCGGTTCGAGTAGGCCCCTCAGAGATCCGCTTCGTGCGTCGCTTCCAGCAGGAGAAGCGCCTGGCACGGCAAGTCGTCGTTGATCGAAGCAAGGGCATCAGCGTTCAGGCACGCCGCGCTGCTACCGTCCACCATCGCTGCGTACGTGGTCTCGACCGTTCTCGTCTCAATGCTGATCGCTTCGGCACCCGGGACCGTGAGCCCGTGAACCTGCACTTCGGCTCGGCACTGATCGGTCTCGCCTACAGAGCCGTTGCTGAGGATCGCGAAACCCGTCCATCCGGCGGCGTCGTCGCCCGTGATGAACGAGTACCCCCGACCAGGCTCCGCCGCGAACTCCGCAAGACCACGGCACTCCTCGACACTGCCGCAGAAGGCGCCTCCCAGACGAGCCTCGTCGGGGGCGGACGTCGGATAGAACGGGTAGAGGACCACATACGACGGCGCCATGGGGATGTCCGCGGCCTGGTCACAGCCGTCCTCGTTGCCCTGGAAGCTGGTGATTCGATAGACCGCCGGCAGCTCGGAATCGACGGTCGGATCCGGTCGGCCGTCGCCGTTGCTGCTGCCACAACCAAACGTTCCGCTGCCCGTGCAGCCAAGTGAAAAGCACATCGTGATGAAGAGGGCTCGCTGCGAGTGAGTGAATCGGTATCTCATGTAGGTTTGCTCCAAATTATACGGGGCTCGAGGCCGGAACCCGAATCCCCGCAGTGTTGCTATTTTCACGGTCAATTCAAGCCCCACATTGAGGGCCCCCTGACCTGCGACCTGCGTGCACAAGAATCGCGTTGAGAAAACACTCGGGAGTCTGAGCTCTCGGGCTTTGCCGTGTATGGACTTGTAGCTGGTCGTTAACGGACCTGATGTGTGTGCTTTGGGTACGGCGGCTCACGACTCCGACCACGCCTGACTACGGAGCCAATACCCCAGGTTGGAAACGAGCGAGATCCGTGATCTGTCTCACAATCGATCGGCCGCTTTGCGCTCCCGTTCCTCTCGATTTAATCGCGCATTCCTCGTGGTGATCAGGTAAAAAGGACTACGACTCATGCGCGTCATTAGAACGACAGTTAGCGGCTCACTGCTGTGGGGGTTGTTGTGCGCGCTGGTGCTCGTGGGGTGCGGCAACACCCCTTCTGACTGCCCGCAAGCGACGGTGACGGCCAACCCACAGGAGATCCCCGATGGGGTCAACCAAACGACGCTGTCCGTCGACGTGAGGGATCCGTTCCCTCAATACGGGCTCGCGGTGGTCACAGAGATTACGACGATCAACGGCGCCGTTGCCGACCCGTCCGCCCGAGAAACAACCTACGCGTGCGCGCATGACACCTCAGGTCCGGTGGAGATCTGCGTCAACGCGACTTACTTGGATCCCATGGGACAAAAAGGCGAAGACCCAAACGTCGGCGCGTCTTACGAGTACCTTCGCACACCGCACGTTCGCCTCCCCGACCCATTGGAATGCTCCGAGACGCGGTGCATGGTTGTCACGTGCCCCGAGATAAAGAACGAGTGCCCGGTCGTGTCGAGCCTCACGGTCGAACCGATGGACGCTCGCGAGACTGGAACCGCG
>CBFDAN010000320.1:0-2613 GCA_965602815.1 uncultured bacterium | reverse complement strand
TGGTCTCCGATGAGATCAGCCCGATCACCGACATGCGAGCTTCCGCCGAGTACCGCACGCGTATGACCGAAGTGATGCTCGAGCGAGGTTTGTGGGAGGCGGCCAAACGGTTCGCCGGTACGGGATCCGACTACGGCGCGCGACTGATCTGAGAGGACGACGATGCAGCTGAGAACCAAGGTCAACGGTGAAGACTGGACGCTCGATGCGGCGCCGGCCGATGTGTTGCTCGATGTGCTCCGCGAGCGGGTCGGGGTCAAGAGCCCCAAGATCGGATGTGAGCGAGGGGACTGCGGCTCGTGCACGATCATCATGGACGGCCGGACGGTGCGGAGTTGCCTCGTGCTTGCCGTCGAGGCCGATGGCCATGAGATCACGACCGTCGAAGGCATCGGCTACGACGGTCTCAGCGAACTACAGAGCCTGATGCTCGGCAACAACTCGTTCCAGTGCGGCTTCTGCGCTCCCGCGATCGTGCTCGCCGCTACCGAGTTGCTCGAACACAACCCGAACCCCTCACGGCACGACGTTCAGGAGGCGCTGGCCGGCAATCTGTGCCGCTGCACGGGATACGAACCGATCATCGAGGCGGTTCTGAGCGCCGGCAAGGGAGGTGCCGAGTGACCACCACATACCCCTTCGAAGCCGAGGCACCGGGTGATGAGCTCACATCCGTGGGCACCTCGGCGGTCCGGATCGACGGTCTCGACAAGATCAGCGGTGCGGCACAATTCGTCGACGACATCGACTTCGGGCCCGGTCTGCTGCACGCAGCGGTCGCAGAGAGCCCCCATGCGTATGCGCGGATCCTCTCGATCGACACGTCGGAGGCCGAGGCGGCGAGCGGCGTCGTTCGCGTCGCCACCGGGGTGGACTTCCCGTACAAGTTCGGCATGTACATGGAAGACCGATACATCTTCGCCCAGGATTACGTCCGATTCGTCGGCGAGCAGGTTGCAGGCGTCGTTGCACGGAGCCATCGCGAGGCAGTGCAGGCAGCGAAGCTGATCAAGGTCGAATACGAGGTGCTCACGCCGCTCCTCGATCCGAAATCGGCCGTGGCCGAGGGCGCCGACCTGATCCATCCGGACCTGGCGAACTACACACACGTCCCATGGTTCTTCCCGGAGCCTGACACGAACATCGCTCACTGGCGCAGAGTCCGCAAGGGTGACACCGAGAAGGCATTCGCCGAAGCCGACTACGTGCTCGAAGACACCTACGACGTCCCGCGGTACGCACACTGTGCGATCGAGCCGCATGTGACGGTCAGCAAACTCGATCACGCAGATCGGCTCACCGTATGGACGGCCTCACAGTCCCCGCATACGCAGCGGCACCTGTTTGCGGAGGCGCTTGCACCGCTCGGCTTCACCCACAAAGACGTGCGCGTGATCACCCCGTACGTTGGCGGCGGCTTCGGCGGCAAGGCCGGCGTCTCGATGGAGATCATCGGGGCGGCCATGGCCACACTCGTGAAGGGGCGGCCGATCAAACTCCGCTGGACCCGGGAGCAGGAGTTCTACAACACCTATCAACGCCAGGGTGTCGTCGCCGAACTCAAGGTCGGCGTCATGAACGACGGCACGATCACCGCCGTCGAGCACAAGCTCTATTGGGATGCCGGCGCGTACGTCGAGTACGGGGCGAACGTGGTCAACGCAGCCGGGCTGTCCGCGACCGGTCCGTATCGAGTCCCCAACATCACCAACGACTCGCTCTGCATCTATACGAACCTCCCGCCGGGGGGCCCGTATCGCGGCTTCGGATACTCCGAGTTCCATTTCGGCCTCGAGTCACACATGGACCGGCTCGCCGAGGCCATCGGGATGGACGCCATGGAGTTCCGGAAGAAGAACGCCATCGTCGAGGGCGACGAACTGGCGTACGGCGCCCACATGAACCCGTCCGGGCTGCACGAGGCAATAGAGAAGACCGCAGCGGCGATTGACTGGGGTGTAGAGGAGGAGTCAGACAACCCGAACACGGTGATCGGCAAAGGTATGGCGCTGTTCTGGAAGGCTCCGGCGATGCCGCCGAATGCCTCGTCCGCATCGTTCCTCAAGTTCAACGAGGATGGCAGCATCAACATCACGGTGTCGGGCATGGAGCTCGGCCAGGGATACCTCACGGTTATGGCGCAGATCGCCGGTGAGGTGCTGGCGGTGCCGGTCGATAAGATCCGCGTTGAGACGCCCGACACCGACCGCAATCCGTATGAATGGCAAACGGTTGCATCCCACGTCACGTGGAGTTCCGGACTCGCCGTCGAGAAGGCCGCTGTGGAAGCGCGGGCGAAGATCTTCGACGTGATCCACCAGGTCTACGGCTACGAAGACGGTTCGCTCTACCTCGAGGATGAGGCGGTCAAGTGCAGGACCGATCCCGGCTTCTCGAAGCCGCTCCGCGATTTCGTGATCGACGGGATCCAGACGGAGGATGGCACGTGGCGCGGCGGGCCGATCATCGCCAGCGGCAAATTCATGCCCGAGTTCACCAACGCCAACAGCGATCCCGCCACGGGTCAGGGTGGCCACCCCAACGTCCACTACACGGTCGGCGCAACGGGTGTTGTCCTGGAGATCGACAAACAGACCGGGCGTATCTGGGTGC
>CBFDAN010000319.1:0-2633 GCA_965602815.1 uncultured bacterium | reverse complement strand
AACTTCCTTCAGGCCCAAATCCTCTCCCAAGAGACCGCTGCATCCGCGGAGCGGATCGAGGCGTACGAGGATCTCATGGTCCGTCTCGAGGCGGACGCGGGCCTTGACCGGGGGATTGAGCACCTTCCGAGCACCGAGGCGATGGTGGAGCGCGCACGGGCCGGTCGCAGGATGGCACGACCCGAGCTCGGCGTGCTGCTCGCCTATGCGAAGCAGCATCTCTCCGACGAACTCGTCGCATCGGACCTACCCGAGGCGGCATTCTTCGAGCGCCTGCTCACGAACTACTTCCCACAACCGATCGTGGACCGGTTCGGGTCTCTGATCCCGAACCATCCGCTGCGACGTCAGCTGGCGGCGACGATCATCGCCAATGAAATGCTGAACTCCCAAGGGACAACGTTCGTGTCACGCCTCGAGATCGAGACCGGGGCTGGAGCACCTGAGATCGTCAGTGCATATCGAACGGCCAGAGGTGTCGCCGGGGCTTCGAACCGTTGGAAGGATGTGGAGGACCTCGCTGGCGCGATCGACGCCGGTGTGGTGAACCAACTTCTTCTGGGTATAGATGACCTCGTCGAGGATCTGACCCGGTGGTTCATCTCCCACCCGAGCGCCGAGCCGATCCAGGAGCGCATCGATCGCTACCAGGCCGGTTTTGAGGCGCTCGCGGCCGGGATCCGCTCGATGGGACCGAAGCGCTGGCAGAACCGCCTCGAGCGAACCGCAACCCGCATGACGCGACTCGGTGTTCCGGCGCCCATCGCCGCCGGGCACGCATTCCAAGCGGAGCTCGTTCACGCCGCCGATATCATCGATGTCGCCGACGCGAACAGCCGCTCACTTGACGACGTCGGTCGGTTGTTCTTCCGCGTGGGCACGGTGTTCCATATCGACTGGCTCGAGCGGCAGCTCGAGGCCCTTTCCGCGGGCACACGATGGCAACGCTGGGCAATCATCGGTCTGGAAAGAGAGCTGATGACCCTGCGTCGTTCGATCGTTGAGCGGATTCTTGCGGTGTCGTCCGATGCAGATACGAGGTCTGCGTTTGCAGCGTTTGCCTCAGACTCAGAGGGTGAGATTGCTCGGCTGAATCGGCTCATGAAGGCGCTGCGCCGGGACGGTGTCTCCGACAGCGCTGCAGTCGCGGTTGCGCTCCGACAACTGAGCCAGCTGGTCCGCTAGTCGGAAGGAGGCGTTCTCCTACTCGTGCTTGGTTCGCAGAGAATCAAGCCCGCCAATGACCGATCCGGCATCCTTCCCGAGGCTGGGCAGATTGGCGGATCGCGACTTGTACCGTGACGCACGCTCTTCCCGTTCCTCGGGTTCAACCTCCCAGGGCGACGGCTCATCGCGCAAGTCGACTGCGATCTGGTCGAGTTCGTCGGCGTCCGGCTCCGGAATCGGCGACGGTGCTTCGTCGAGCACCGGTTCGTCGGTGGAGGGATCGACCGTTGTGCTCTGTGCACGAGGGCGCTTGGCAGCCATTGAGAGTTCCTCTCGATTTCGTTCGGCAATGGACGTGATCTCAAGACCTCGTGATCGGGCCTCGCTCAGGAGGTCGGTTGCGTCGCTCTCGGCCTGCCGGCGGATCTCGTCGGCGCGATTCGCCGCTTCGGCCTTCGTTCGCTCGGCCTCTTTGACGGCCGCGATCCGAACCGCTTCGGCTTCTTGAGTAGCTTCGGCGATCAAGGCGTCGCGCTCGGCTTGGACGGATCCAAGAACCTCGTTGCGGTCGTTGCTGATCTTCGCAGAAGTGGAAAGCGCACCGGTGAGGACGGCCTCGGCTTCCGCATGGATGGACGCGGCGTGATGAGTCGCTTGCTCGACGATCTGCTGCGCCTCGATCGTCGCACGGTTGGTTGACATAACGGGAGCGGGGGAGCCCTCCTGATTGCCCGCGCCGGCCATTGCCGCCGTCGAAGCGATCAACTCGGCGCGCGCTGCGACGGTTTCCTGGATCGTCGTCTCGGCGCGAGTACGGACTTCGGCGAGTTCGCGTTCAGCGTGCTCCGTGCGGACCTCGGCGAGTTTGCGGCGTTCGTCCAGGCGTGCAATGGACCGGCTGACCTTGCTGAGGAAGTCCTCGACCTGCAGCCGGTCGTAGCCCTTGCGAACGACATCGAATGAGAAGTTTTCGGCGTCGATCGACTCGAACTCCATGGATCTTCCTTTCCCGCTTCCGACTGCCCACTGTGATCGTACTGGTGGATCGTTGGCACGCATAGGGTCAACGTGGGAACAAGAAATGGGCTAGTTAGTGTTCCGGTATTGCGACAAGACATCCGGACCAAGGGGTTTGCCTCCAAGGAATCCGGCAGTGACCCGAGGAGCGTTGACATGTTCGACTCAGTCGACTGGGCGATGGTGGTTCTGCGCGGTGTGGCCGGTGTTGTCATGCTGGCGCATGGCATCAAACACGCTCGAGGCCGCGCAAAGACCGCGAACTGGTTCGGGAGCATCGGGTTTCGTATGCCGGAGCTCCAGTGGTTCGCCTCTACGGCAACAGAGATCGGAGTCGGCGTTCTGCTGATCGTCGGGCTCGGAACGTCGTTTGCAGCAGCCGGTCTTGTGGCGGTGATGGTGGTCGCTTTCTGGACGGTCCATCGTTCGGCCGGATTCTGGGTGACGGC
>CBFDAN010000318.1:0-2646 GCA_965602815.1 uncultured bacterium | reverse complement strand
GCCGCCGGGTGCGACGGTAGCTCCAACCACAACGGCGGCTGGCTAGGCGGCGACCGATGCGCGCTCCCCCACGGGAGCCGAACATCAGTGCAGAGAACTGAAGGAGGCGGCTTCCGCGTAGGGAGCCGCCTCCTTCAGCTTCTGTTTTGTCGCGCCGTGGCGACGCGCATCGGATATCTCAGACGGGGCAGATCAGCAGTCGGGTGCCGTTGGATAGCTCCACGATTACACCGCCGGCTGCCTGCGTCTTCGCTCCAGCGATCGAAACGATCGCGTCATCGACAGCGCGGCTATCCGCGGCCGGCGCCGCCGGCTCTTCCCACACAAATGGCTGCGGCTTCGGACCATACAGATTCGGATCATGATCAGCAGCGGTCTCAACGGTTCCCTCAGCCCGAAACTGGGTATCGGTCTTGACCGGCCGCGGATGATATTGGGTGAAACCTGACATACACATGGCGACCCCTCTCCTACGAAAGCCCTTGCTCTTTCTTGAACGTGTCAACGAGCGGACCCACAACCTCGTCGACGAGGTCGGTGAGCATCCCATCGTCGATGAACTTCGAGCGAGCCATCAGCATCGAGTGATCGGGCTGCTCCGGCTTCGAGGGCGGCGGTGCCGGCCACGTTGCCGGGTTGACAATTGCTTCGCGGACCCGAACGTCGTCCTTGGTGATGTTGAACACGAGCAGATCGTTCGCCATTGCCAACGGACCGTCATAGGTGCTGCGAATCTGCTCGTAGACGTCGTACCGCGTATCGAAGTCGTTGTAGAAATGCCACGCAACAGCCATCCGCGGCTTGATCTTGGCCATGATCGCACCAAACGCGGACGGTGCCGTGTGAACATGCACGGCGACGTTGATCGCCGTCGTCGGCGAGAACCGATACTGGTCGACGAGTTGGTCCATCGTCGGGAAACACTCGTGAATAGCGATGTCGGCATCCTTGGCGTGTTCCACGAACCACTTGTTCGGATACGTGTCGCCACCAAACACGAACTTCAGGCCGTTCCACGCGAGGCTGTAGCTCACCGCACCATCAATCGCGTGAACCGCTGGGAACGAACGCACCGTCACGCCATTCTCCTGGAACACGACCTTGTGCTCGCCGCGATAGTCGAACTCGTGCACCTCGAGCTCGCCACCACCGGAAGGAATCTCACCCAACCGACTCGCAACATCCCACATCATCGAAGCCTTGAAACCTTCAACACACGACTTGGTGCCGAGTTCGGGCGTGTCGCCGCTGGGACCCCAGATGCGGAGCGGACCATGCCGCCCGCCGGTCCATCCGCCGATCCACAGCGCCACAAGATCGGCGAAGTGATCTTGATGGAGATGGGTGATGAACACCTTGTCGACCCAGTCGTAGGGAATCTCGAGGGCGCCGAGGTTCGCCGCCGACTCCGATCCGACATCGAAGATGAACTTGTCGCCGTTCCCCAACTCAACGAGGATCGACGCCGAGGCCTGACTCTTGCGGGGGTTCGGCATGCCGCTGCCAAGAATGACCACCCGCATCTCGTCGGGCCCAAGGCTCTCGGTGTTTGGGAAATAGCCCGAGTGGTCGGCTCGAGGCTCGACCGGGGACTGCTCCATCCAGTTTCCGTGGTTCTGACCGATCAGGCCAGGCTTGCGTGCGTCGCTCGTCATGTACTCGCCCCTTCGCGTCGGCTCGCAACATCTTTCGATATCGAATCGTACTCTGCTCGGAGGCAGGCGGCGAATGCCGGCGATGCTCTACAAATCCACCGGCGGGGATTCGTAATCAGGGTTGATCGCGCGCAGGATTTGGTGCAGCAGCTCTTTGAGCATGAGCTCCTGCCCAGGCGAGAGCGCGCTACCGATCGTCTCGTTGATCCACTCGAGCTGGATGCGAAGGCCCGAGTCGGCAAGGCGAACTCCCTTCTTCGTCGGATTGATGAGACGGGCGCGCCCATCGATCGGATCCGGCGCGCGCTCGACCAGACCTCTCGCCTCGAGGCGATCGACAAGCGTGGTCATGCCGGACGCAGAGATCCCCAGGAAGTCGGCGAGCGTCCCAGGTTTCCGATATTTGGAGCCCCACACGTACAGGGCGATGAGTGCCTCAAACTCACGGTTGCTGACACCCAGTTCGCGAAGGTACTCCGTATCGAAGACACGGTCCGCCGCGCGGCCGAAGATCACCCCTGCCACATAGATCTTCAGGAGATCCGGTTTCAGGAGACCCTCATCTCGGAGACCTTCGAGATAGCTCTCGCCTGCTCGGTGATGCAGAGCCTCGGCCCCATTCATTCGCTCGTCGTCGGTCAACGCCGCACCCTATTCACGCCGGGTACTCGCACGGCTCGAAACTCTTGAGCGGGCATCTGCCGACGACTACCCAACACTCGTGAGCCACGCGGCAAGCGCGAACCCGGCAACGGTTGCCAGCCCTGCGTAGATGGCACTTCGGTCGAACGCTTCCGGTGCCATCTCGTCGGCGATCATCGTGAGCAGCGCGCCGGCGGCAAACGACTCAACAAGGACACCCGACAACGCCGAGATGTTGTTGACGATGACGTAGCCAATCGCTGCAGACAAGGCCGACACAAGCACGATTCCCAGCCACAACAACCGGATCTTGTTCTTCTGCCAGCCTCCCTTCGTGAGGCCCACCGTC
>CBFDAN010000317.1:0-2657 GCA_965602815.1 uncultured bacterium | reverse complement strand
TTGACTCCACTGGATCGCGATATGTGCCCGAGGCGGACTGTTAATCCGTTTGTTGGGAGTTCGAGTCTCCCCCCGGAGCCACCTCAAGCCCCTACCGTTGTAGGGGTTTCGTCGCGTCGACGATTCACGATGTCGGTGCCGGTGAGGAAGTACGGACGTAGAAGAGGGGCTTGAGTCCGGATGCTTTCATGCCGACGATATCTTGCTGGAGCTTCTCTTGAAGGAGTCGTGCTTTGCCGCGTTGGATGGCAAGAGCCTCACGTTCTGAAGATGGGCCGGTCGGCAACCCGGTCACAGTGGCTTCCGGTTCCATACGGAGCCCGGATGAGGCGGACGCGCTCAGCGTGAATCTGAGCATTTGGGATACCAAGATCACGATGCGCTCCGACGGTATGGAGCTCGGCAGCTGGCCTGCCACATCCGTAGATGTCCGGCGCCTCAATTCGACTGCCTTCGAGTTCATTGCGGAAGGTGACCGGCTGATCTTCACGCCGGACGACGCGGCCGCCTTTGGTGACAGCCCGATCGTCGGCAGACACGGTGACAGCAACGGCAACCGGAAGGGTCGCGCGTCGAAGAAGAAGTCGGATGATGCCGAACCGGGGCTTGCTCGGGACCCGGTTTCCGCTGACAAGACGCGACGCCTCCGGTGGCGGACGGCGCAGGAATCGCTAGAGGAGAAGCCGTCAAGACTGTCGCGACGCGACCGAAAGGCCGGCGACGCCAAGGCCGCCGGTATTGAGGCGGTACCGGTTCCTCCGTCTACCGTCCCCGGGCCGATTGACGCCGCCATGGACGATGAGCGGCCGGTAGCCAACGCGGAATCCCCCAACGGCCATGGAAAAGGCAACTCGCGACGCGAGCGTCCAGTGCCAGATCCAGAGCTAGGCGTTGCCTCGTCCGAGGAGCCGAGGGAGAAGCTCAGCAGCAGAGCGTGGATCCGCGCACTGGACGTGGCCCGCCGATACGACACCTTCGGTCTCGATCGAGTACCGATCGACGAGGGCCTCCGAGGTCAAGAACACCAGCACACCTGGGACCACCGGGTGGCAGTGTCGTCCGGCCTCGGCGCGCACATTTGCACCCTCTGCGGAGCGATCAGACGCCGGGCTTAGCCGGCTCAGGAGTGTTTGGCGGAACGCAGCGATGGGTCGGCGGTCCGCCTCGCCTGCTGTTGGACATCGTCGATTCGTGTCTGACCGCGCGCCGCGGGTCGGTGTCTTTGGGGCATGGGGACCGACCTGACGCAGCGGCGGGGCTCGACGGAGTTCGGGGTGCGGTCGTGCAGATCGTTGCCGAGGGGAGTTTCGTCGATCCCGAAGCGGGGGCGGCTGCCTATGCGGCTGGTTCGGGGTCAGGATTCATCATCGATCCGGCCCACCCGAATTGCCGGACAGAATCTGTGCCGTGTGTTCGACGACGGAGTCGACGGACGCCCAATTGGTCTCGCCGTTCAGCATGCGAACCCCCGGGGAGGGGATTGGACCTGCCAGTCCGGCCGAGAGGTCGGGGCAGGCCCCGCTACCACTCCGAAAAGGGGTGGGCGATGAGGTTGGCATTGAAGTAGCGGGCGTCGTTGGTCACTTCTTCCCCGACCCAATCGGGAGGATCGACCTGTTGGGACTCATCTCCCAGTTCCACCTCGGCGACGATGAGACCCTCGTTGGCACCTGCAAATTCGTCAATCTCCCAGGTCAACCCGTTCTCTTCGATCACGTACCGGGTCTTCTCGATGAGCGGTTGCTCGCACAGTTCGTCGAGCATCTGTTCGGCGTCGGCAATTGGGACCTGGTACTCGAATTCGGTGCGGACGGATCCGACCGTGAGACCCTTGACGGTCAAATACCCGAGGTCGCCAACAACCCGGACGCGAACCGTGCGCTCCTTGACGGTTGAGAGGTATCCCTGCCGAAACACCATCCCAACAGTTCGAGAGCGCCAGGTTTCGTCGAGGACGAGGTACTTACGTTCGATCTCCGTTGCCACCGAGGCTTCCTCCTCTGACGCTTCTCAGGAACTTGTCCAGCCGATCGCCGACTTGACTGCCGCGGGATAGCTGATGTTGTCGTAGGCGTCCAGACCGATCAGCCGACGTGCGTCGCGAAGCGCTTCAATATCGACCGACTCGATCGACGCGGTCTGCAGGTCCGTTCCCGCGATCGAGATTTCGGCGAACTCGGTGATACATCCATTTACGGTGAATGCGTGGCGCCGCTTTGCCACCTCCACGGCAGCCATGCCTTCGCATTGTTGCACGACATCCGTGAGGAACCGGCTCGTTGAGATCGTTCCCGATCCGAGGTCTGGTGCCGGTCGGCCGAGCATCGGGAACACCTCGTCCCGCAGCAGCGCAGCCGGTACGGGGAAACTCAACTTGACCCGAGGTTCCCACTGCTCGAATCCTTCCCGAGCAGCGATGAGAACCTTGATGTCGAGTTCCCCCTCTCGGATCTTCGGGTTGACGTCGACGACGTCGGTCGACACGATGTAGATGTCGGTGGTCTCTTGAGTCCGGTGGCACTCGGACAGCGCGCGAATGCGGCGGTGGACCGCATCGAGTCGGTTGGCCCACGCTCGGAATTCGAATCGGGGCTGGATCGGGATCATCTCGGCGGGAACGACCTTTCGAAAGCACGGTTCGTCGTCGTCGGCTGACT
>CBFDAN010000316.1:0-2662 GCA_965602815.1 uncultured bacterium | reverse complement strand
CCTTGGCGGGGTATTCGTCGAACTCATTGGTGATGGTGCCTTCCGCATCAATCCGCTTACCGATCTCGACGCGGACGACATGATCCAGTCGGTGAAGTCGGCGAGGCTGCTCGAGGGGTATCGCGGTGCCGAACCGGGGGACGTCGATGCGGTCAAAGTGGCGCTCCTTCGCGTATCGGCCATGATCGAGGACCTACCGGAGATGGCCGAGATGGACATGAATCCGGTCAAGGTTGGCCCGCCGGGCGACGGGGTTCGCGTGGTCGATGCCCGGATCAGAGTGAAGCCTGTGCATCGATCGATTGACCCGCGCCGAACCGATTTCCCGACGGCCGTGTAGCCAAGATGCAACAATGGCATCCGACGCCACGGAGAGGAACACAGGGTGCAGGTCGTAGACCTCATGACGACCGACGTGATCACGGTTTCACGCGAGACCGGGATTCGGGACGCCGCACGCCTCATGTTCCGCAATCGCGTGAGCGGGCTTCCTGTGACATCACCCGATGGTTCCTTGATTGGGATCATCACGGAAGCTGACTTCCTTCGGCTCGAGGTCGAGCGCCAGGAGGGAGCGAACGAACTCGGCGAGACGGTCGGGGACGTGATGTCGGCCGGAGTGGTCACGACCGGACCCGATACCGAGGTCTACGACGCGGCGAAGATGATGACGTTCCAGGACATCAAACGCCTGCCCGTCGTCGATGAGGAATCGCGATTGCTCGGAATCATCTCCCGCGCGGACATCGTCTCGGTCTTCACCCGGCCGGATGATGTTATCGAGGATGAGATCCGCGAGGATTTGATTCGCCGAGTCTTGTTCATTGATCCGGACGAACTCAATGTCACCGTCGCGAACGGTGTCGTGACGTTCGTGGGGGAGATCGGCACGAGAAACGAGGCTCGCCTGCTTGCGGAGCTCGCCTCCAGACTGGACGGCGTACTTCATGTCGAGAGCAAGCTGGTCTGGCGTTTCGACGACGGCGCTGAGTAGACCACCGTCTGAACAGCCAAGCGCCCGGTGCCCGGTAGCATCCCGTTCTGATGATCCCCGATCGAGTTCTTGATCTTCAATCCGCGCTCACCACCGGCCCGAGCGGGATGCGCTTCGGCGTATTCCCTGTCGATTTCGAGCCGCTGTCGTTCGTGCGCGCCGGATCCGATCGATTCGAAGGCGTGTTCTACTTCTCCTCGCCCGATGGGGCCGCCGCGGGTGGTCTCGGAATCGCATCGAAGACCTCCTCTTCCGGCCTAGAGCGGTTTGAGCAGGTGCGGTCGGTTGTCGACGAGTGGTCGATCCCCGAGCCGTATCGGGTATTCACGGGATTCTCATTCGCTCAGGACGGTCCGAGGTCCGAGCCGTGGGCTTCGTTCGGCGCCGCCGATGCGGTCTTGCCGATCGCGACCGCTGTGCGGCGCGGTGAAGAGCGCTTGCTGCTCGTCGCCCTTCCCCCGCACGTTGATGCCTCGGCAGTCGCCGCACTTCTTGGGTCACTTCGACCGCCACCGGAGCCGCCCTATCCCAATCTTGGTGACCACACCCTCGAGTCGTGCCCACCGGTCTCGGAGTGGACGACGGCGGTCGCCGAGGCCGTCGACGCGATCCACAACGGATTGCTCCGCAAGGTCGTGCTTGCACGGTCCGTTGTGGTTCGGTCCGACGATGCCCCGGATGGGTTCGATCTCGTGAGCCACCTCGAGCGGTCGTATCGCCAGTGTTTCAGCTTTGGGTGGAGGGTCAACGGTGCGACGTTCGTTGGAGCGAGTCCTGAGCTTCTCGTCCGCCTTGGCAGGGGAGTGGTGGCGTCGAATCCGCTCGCCGGCTCCGCGCGTCGCGGCGAAGGTGAGGCAGAGGATCGACTCCTCGCCGATGAGCTCATGCACTCGGAGAAGGATCGGATCGAGCATCGCTACGTCGTTGACGACGTGGCCGAACGACTCATCCCGTTCGCTGAGGTCCTAGACGTGCCGGATGGCCCTTCGCTCAAGCGTATGGCGACGGTGCAACACCTCTCGACCCAGATCTCGGGAACGACTCGCGGCGGGATCCATGTCCTTGACCTCGTCGACGCCTTGCACCCGACCCCCGCCGTCGGTGGTACGTCGCGTGCCGCCGCACAGGCGTTCATCGAGAAGGCAGAAGGCTTCGACCGGGGTTGGTACTCGGGCGGTGTCGGCTGGTTCGACGCCGCGGGTGACGGCGAGTTCGCAATCAATCTGAGGTGCGGCCTCCTTGAGGGGACCAGGGCCCACGTATTCGCCGGTGCCGGAATCGTTGAGGACTCGCGCCCAGAGCTGGAGCTCAACGAGACGAGATTGAAGTTGCGTCCAATGCTGGAGTTGCTGGCGGCAACGTAAGGCGCCGAGCGGCGAGCCACACAGCGTCGGGCGGCCTCATTCGCGCGGTTTAGGCTTCCAGGGCGCCTTCTCGGGCCCTCGCTGCGCTCGGGTAGTGGCACGCTGGTCCGTGTCCGGATCTGTTCGACCCCCTCCAGGACGTTCGAGCTCTCGCGAGTCTCGGAACCGTCTGACCCCTCCGATACCTTCGAGCTCTCGTGGGTCGTGGAACTGTCTGGACCCCTCCGTGGGGGGGGGGGGGGGGGGGGCCCGCCCCCCCCGGGGGGGGGGAGGGAGGGGGGGGGGGGTGGGGGTGGGGGGGGGG
>CBFDAN010000315.1:0-2673 GCA_965602815.1 uncultured bacterium | reverse complement strand
ACCAGAGAAGGGAGGTGGTCCAACTTGAGTGAATGTTTGTACAGGACCCTGGAGGTGGCCGAGCGCTAACGGCCGCACCGTACGAAAGGAGTGGCTGTTCCTCGCAAGAGGTAGGTAGCGACTCCAACTCGGACCACCGATACCCGGAGACCCGTGGGCTGGTCCTCCCACGGCGGCGAGATCCTCGCCGAAGTGTCTCCGGGTTTCACTCTGTCTCGGGGAGCTATGACGATCGACTACCGGATGGTCGAGTACGGCGACTGCGACCTCGAAGCAGTCGTCTCGATAGCGCATGCGATCCGATCCGACGACTACGTATCGGTCGCCCAGATGCGCGACTGGCATGATGCTCAACTCAAGTCCGGAAGGCTGTCGGTGAACTGGCTGGTTTCGGTCGATGACGGCATAGTCGGATCCGCCTATGTCGGCCAGTCCACGTGGCTCCCACCAAGCACCATGGTGCTCCACCTTCTGGTCCACCCTGACTGTCAAGGGCAGGGTTTCGGCCGTGAGCTCCTCGAACTCGCACAAACCACCGCATCGAAGAGCGGGGCCCAAATCCTTCTCGGCTGGGCGGAGAGGGCGGTTCCGCGAACGATGCAGTTCCTGGAACGTGCCGGGTTTCGGGAGGTCGACCGCGAATGGGAATCCACGCTCGACCTTTCGGGGAGCGACCTTTCGGGGTTGCGACACTTGGTCGACCGGGTCATTTCGAGCGGTGTTCGTATCGTCTCCGCCGGCACCTTCGCAGCGGATCGCGCCGACTGGAAGCACGATCTTCATCGTCTCTACACCGACGTTGAGATGGACGTTCCAACGCAGTATCCGATCCAGAGGATGCCGTTCGACGACTTCGATGCCTTGTGCCTCGGCCGCCAGTTTCTCGCGGATGGGTTCCTTGTCGCACTCGATGGCGACCAACTCGTCGGGCTGACTGAGCCGATGCCCGTCGACGACGTGCCGCAGGCGATCCAACAGAATCTCACCGGAGTGCGTTCGGACTATCGCGGCCGCGGGATAGCGTCGGCCCTCAAGGCTCAGGCGGCGATCTGGGCCATCGAGAGCGGGTATACCTCGATCCGGACTCAGAACGCGCAATCGAATGCCGCCATGCTTGCTGTCAACGACCGGCTCGGGTTCGAGCGGGATCATGCCACGATCGAGTACCTCAAGAACCTGTAGGGTCGGGGACATGGAATGGACCGCCTACCTCGATCATGTCCGCGCCGACGCTGCCCGCCTCTCAGAAGTGGCACTCCTCGGTCTCGAAGCCGGCGTACCGTGTTGCGCGGGCTGGAGGGTTCACGATCTGGTCCAACACGTCGGAACGGTCTACACCCACAAGTCGATGGTCGTCGAGGAAGGCTGGACGGAACGCCAGGACCGGGCGATATCACCTCCCGATGATGAACTGGTTGAGTGGTTCGATGAGGCCACAGTGCGCCTTCTCAACGTGCTTGCGGATCACGATCCGGCCAAGCCAGTCTGGACGTGGGTCGAGACCGACCAGACCGTCGGTTTCTGGTATCGGAGAATGGCGCACGAGACGCTCATCCACCGGATCGACTCCGAGCAGGCTCACGGTCTCGCTTCAGAGATTGACGACGAGTTGGCGGCCGATGGGGTCGACGAGATCCTAGACGTCATGATGTCGGGCGCCCCGTCGTGGGCGACACTCGAGCTTGGCGAGCGGGTGGCTCGGTTCGAGATCCCGGGGCAGTCCTGGGCGGTGCGGCTCGGCAGCTACTCGGGCGTCTCGCCGACGACCGGAATCGTCTACACCGACGAACCGTCACTCGAACTGGTCGGTCCCAACACCGAGTTCCAGACGGTCGTCTCAGGATCGGCTGGGGCACTCGATCAGTGGCTCTGGGGGAGGACGAGTCTCGGTGATCTCACAATCCAGGGTGACCGTTCGATCGCGTCCGATGTCCGTGCGATCGCCAAAGAGGCGACCCAGTGACCGAAGCCTCGTTTCGAGATCCGCTATGAACGATCTCGCGACCGTTGCCGTCTACACCATCCGCTCCGACGCTGAGATAGTGCGGGCGCGACTGGTGTCCGAAGGAATCGAAGCGATCGTGATTGCCGACGATGAGGGCGGCCTCAATCCCGGCTTCTACTCCCGATATGGCGTTCGGGTGGTCGTGGCCGCCTCCGACCTCGCTGCCGCACATGCGGCCCTCGACCTCGACGTCGTGATTATCCCTCGCGAAGCGACCGTGAAGATGATCGACCACGCCCGAGCATGTGCGCCAAACGAAGCTTGCGGGCTGGTTGCCGGACTCGACGGTGAGGTGACCAGGGTCTATGCACTCAGCAACATAGATGGGGCGCCCGACCGATTCACGCTCGACCCAGCTGAGCACTTTTCCGCTGTCCAGGACGCCGAAGCAAGTGGATGGGCGATTGCAGGCGCATTCCATTCACATCCGTCGAGCGCTCCCGTTCCGTCTGCATCGGACCTCGACGGAGGCGGTGACCCTGGATGGGTGAACCTCATCGTCGGCGTCGAAGACGGTGCGATCGCGGTGCGTGCCTACCGGTACGGTGACGGCGGCGCGACGGCCGTCGAGATCAAGCAGCGGTAGTCTCGCCGGATGACCGCCGACGACCACAGCCCCGAGGCGTACCGCCAACTCTTCGCGATCGTCGGCGCCGGGCTGCAGGCCA
>CBFDAN010000314.1:0-2693 GCA_965602815.1 uncultured bacterium | reverse complement strand
CGCTGGATTCGAGCGCTGGACCCGCGACACCGTCAGCGAGATCGAGACCTGAGCGAGGGCGGTAAGGTTGAACTCCCCTGCCGAGTGTTCTATCCGAGAGTCGTCGCGATCGTTTTGTCGTGACGCCGCAAGATGCTTAGCGCTGCGCCCCAACGCCTGACTCGCCCACCATGGTATCCGATGCCGAACAACGGGGTTGAGCAGTCCGGACGGCAGTGGGCGAGGAAACGAGAGGGCCGTGAAAGGACTCGTCACAGAACCCTCATCGTGCTGACTTACGCGTTGGTGGCTCTTGCCGTCGCCGTACCGCCGTTGGACGCGTCCGCCGCAGATTGGTCTTTTGACCGAGTTTACGTTGACCTCGAGTATGGCGGGAATGGCCGTCCCGGATGGGTCCAGGCGGGTGATATCGATGGCGATGGCGACTTTGATATCGTCGCTGGTGGCGGCAACGCTCTATTCGTTTACGAGAACAACGGAACCGAGCGCGACTGGATCCGTCATGGCAGTCTCGATAGCAGCGGCTCCATGGGCGCAAATGGCGCTGTGATCGCGGACGTGGATGCTGATGGCGACCTCGATGTGATCTCCGCCAAGTTCTACGACGATATTGGCTGGTGGGAGAATCCTTGCGGCAAGATCTGCGAGTTATCCACGCTGCCTCAGTGGCCGTTCCACAAAATCGGCGAAATTGGCCGCAACGGCTCTGCTGGCCCTCACTACTTCCTTCACGATGTCGCTCGCCTTCCAACTTCAGGAAAAGACAGGGGAGTCCGGATCGTCGCACCGGCCATATCGAAGAGCTGTGGTGCCGTTGAAATGAAGTGGTTCGAACCCGGGCTCGACGTTCATCAGGAATGGATCGGGCACATCATTGAAAGCGGCCGTTCCACGGGCAGCGACGGCGACTGCAACTACGCAGGAGTCGACGTCGGGGATGTCAACGGAGACGGCAGGGCAGATGTCGCGTTCAGCAATGGTTGGTACGAGGCGCCTGCGGAGCCCCGACAAGCATGGTCTTCATCGAGTTGGACCCCTGTCACGTCATACGGTCAGATCTCGAACACGCTCTTACGCGATCTCAACGGCGACGGTCGCTTGGATTTGGTTACCGCCTCGGGCCACTTCGATGGCCGTCGCGATGTCCGCTGGTACGCGAACCCGGGTACGCACTCAGACATCTGGCCGATGTCGGTGATAGCGACGTTGCGGAGCCCCGAGTGCTTGCAGGTTGAAGACCTAGATGGTGACGACGATCTGGACATCGTGACTTGCGACCTTCACTGGAAGCGATGGGATCAAGAGGTCCACAACCTTTATGTTGTCGAGAACCTAGGCGACACGGGGTCGTGGAGGATCTCCAACATTGCGCCGAACAGCTATCCGAGCCATCTGCTTCAACTGATCGACGTGGACCGCGACGGGCGCCTCGACATCATCGGCGAAGCGACCGGCTACAGCGTCGTGAGCTATTACGAACGCTCCGGCAACGCCCTCGGAGCCAGCCCAACGCCGCGTCCTGTAGGAACTGGCCGATGAGAGGAGGCGGCCTGTCATCAGGACATGGTCGCGGAGCAGATCTTCTCGAACGTCGGCAGATGCTTACAGGCGAGCGCAAGTCAGGGCGGGTCGATCCGGAATGCGGCGTCACCGACGATTCCCGCGGTGTAGACATTCCCGAGCGAGTCGATGGCCATCACGAAGTCCGATGGCCATCCATACGGGGTCGATCCATCGCCGTTTGCGTCGATGATCTCGATAGGCGCCCCGGCGGGCGGGATCTGAAACGCGTTGTTCGTCGAGAATGCTGCGACGTACACGTCCCCGTCTATGTCGACGGCGATGCTGGTCGGACCCTCCATGAGCTTTCCGAGCCCGTTGCCCGTCCCGTCGGCGATCACGGTCACGCCGCCGCCAGGCGTCACCCGGAACACGTTGTCGCTTGCGTTCCCGGTTACGTACGCATTGCCCGTGGCGTCGACCGCGATATCATGGGGTGCCGTTAGAGGATTCCCGACTCCGTCTCCCAAGGGGCCCAGCACGATGGAGGTCGTGCTGTCCGGCTCAACTTTGAAGACGCTGTCGCTCGTGGCGCCGAAGCCGGCCACGAAGACGTTCCCGGCGGCGTCGGTCGCCACGCCGAAAGGCAGCTCCAGGGGCGTTCCCGTCCCACCGCCGCCGGCGTCGAGAATCACCTCGACCGTGCCAGTGGTGGTCACCTTGAAGACGTTGTCGCTGAGGTGACCTGTGACGTACACCGTGTCAGCGGCGTCTACGGCGACCCCGAGCGGTCCTTCGAGCAAGGCAACGCCGCCGCCGCTTGCGTCGAGCACCTCCGTAATGACGCCCGAGGCGCTGATCCGGAACACATTGTCGGAGTCGAATGCGGCCACGTACACGTTGTCCGCCGAGTCCACGGCCACGCCGACCGGGCAGTTCGCAGGGCTGACGCCGTCCCCCCTCGTGTCGAGCACTTGCGTGATCGCGCCGGCGGGTGTGATCCGGAAGACGCCCTCACTGGCTGAGCTGGTGCCGCAGGCGGCCACGTACACGTTGTCCGCCGAGTCCACCGCGATGCCGTCTGGGTCGAGCATCGAATTAGGCGTGCCGGCGCCATCCGAGGAAAGGATGAGCGTGATGCGCGAGGGGGTAGCGTCGGGAATCGGCTCGAGTAGATCGCCAGCGCTCCAATT
>CBFDAN010000313.1:0-2704 GCA_965602815.1 uncultured bacterium | reverse complement strand
TCGCTCGTTCGCGTGTCTCCGGCGAACGGCCCTCACTCGCCCACATGACGAGACCGCCGGCTTCACCGGCGAGCACGGCGCCCATGGCACCCGGATGGAGAATCCCTACGTTCATGCCGGCCACCCTAGATGTGGTGACTTCGGGTTGGGCCACGTTCCGATCGGTGGCCCATGCCTCTTGGTGAGACCATGTTGTCGCCGGGGAAAGACTCGCGACTATCCACGTCGCTCCGGCCCGTCGGCGCTAGCGTGAACACAGAAAGCAGAGCGTTGCACGATGTCAGCCACCGATCGACCCACGGAGACGGGCTCCGTCATCGACCTCACCGGTGACGGACCCGTTCTGCAGTCCCCGCTGACCGACGAGCGAGTCCGTCACTCATTCACTCACCTGCTGGATGCGTTCGCCGCCTTCACCGCTTTGCGGAATGGGACCGGCCAGATTGTCGATTTCCGGGTGGACTACGCAAACGACGCGGCGCGTGTCGTCATTGGTGGTCCGGCACGGAACCAGGCCGGAGCGGACCCCGCCGAGACCCTCGTCGATCGCCACAAACGAGAGCTGATCGACGACTTCTGCCACGTCGTGGAGACGGGCGAGCCGCTGGCCACGCAGTCGCTGGAATACGAAGACGGCGAACACGGCACAGAGCGACTCACTCGCGCTTTCGAGGTTCGCGCCGAGAAGATTGGCGACGGCTTGGCCGTCGTATGGCGAGATGTGACCGCGCATGTCCTCGTGGAAATGGAGCTTGAACAGCGCAATCAGGAGCTGGCTCTGGTCGGCGAGATGGTGGAGTACCTCCAAGCCGTCGAGTCCTCGGATGAGGTGTTCGAGATTGCCGCAAGCTTCTGTTCTCGTCTGTTCGGCACCCTGTCCGGTGGGCTCTTTCTGCAGAACGAGTCTGGACACATGCTGGAAGCCATGACCTCGTGGGGTGACGGTGCCTGGGGTGACCAGGTGTTCCCACCCGAGAGCTGCTGGGCAATGCGTCGTGGGAGGCGGCACGGAAGCCTCACTACGAGTGACTCCCCTCGCTGCGCGCACGCGGCGGACGATGTGGAGGCACTCTTGTGTATTCCCCTCATCGTTCAAGGACAAGAGACCGGCCTCCTCGCGCTCGCCGAGTCCGCCACAGTGCACTCTTCCGACACGTCGCCCTCAAGCGCGGCGAGCGAGGCGCTCGCCGTATCCGTCTGTGAGCATCTCGGCCTAGCCCTCACGAACATACGACTTCGCGAATCGCTCCGCGAACAGTCGATCAGAGATCCGCTCACGAGCCTGTTCAACCGTCGCTACCTGGAGGAAACGCTCGAACGCGAGATCAGCCGCTCTGCCCGCAACGGCAAGCCCATCGGCCTCATGATGCTCGACATCGACAATTTCAAGGAGTTCAACGACACATTCGGCCACTCGGGGGGCGACGCGCTCCTGTGTGAACTCGGCACCCTGCTCAACTCCCTCACGCGGGTCGAAGACGCGGCGTGCCGCTACGGAGGCGACGAGTTTGTGGTCCTGCTGCCCGAGAGTTCACTCGACGTGATGCTGCTGCGAGCGGAGGAGATCCGAGAGGCCGCCAAGCGGTTCAACGTCACCCACGAGGGGTCGGTCCTGGATGCGGTCACGCTCACCGTGGGGGTTGCCGTGTACCCGGATCATGCCACCGAGATGGCCGGATTGCTGCGCGCCGCCGACGAGGCCATGTACGAGGCGAAACAAGCCGGGGGCGATCGGGTGCTTGTCGCTCAAACGGCGAGCAGTCAGGATCCGACAACACCCCCGTCGTAGAGCCGAGCCCCAGCTCCCGCAGTGCGGACGACGTTGTTCCCGGTGTCGCACTCGCCATTCACGGTGGAGCTACGATCCCGAGACCGAACGAACCATGACAACCAACAACGCCAAACCGCCGCTCAGTGACAGCCGGCCCATCTACGTCGAGCGGGTGAACGCGGTCATCGACTACATCGAGGCCCACCTCGCCGAAGACCTGTCGCTCGCAACACTGGCCGAGGTCGCCCACTTCTCGCCGTACCATTTTCACCGGGTGTTCAGCACCATGATTGGTGAAACCCTGAGCCGGTTCATCAGCCGCCTCCGCGTCGAACGAGCCGCAACGCTGCTCGTACAGCACCCGGACCGAGCGATCACCGACGTTGCCGTCGACTGTGGATTCACCAATCCCTCTTCGTTCGCCCGATCGTTCAGAGAATCGTTCGGGATGAGCGCCTCGGAGTGGCGGACCAGCGGCTTCGATGAGTACGAACGGGAGCCGGGGGAAACCATCCGCGATGTGATCGGGAATCTGGGGCTGATCGATGAGGAGTGCGGCATCATCGACGCACACATCGCCCCCGCGGACGCCAGGCCTACGTGGACTGTTCGCGCAGGCACCCTCGGACTTGTGACGGTGACGGTCGAGGAGATCCCGGCACTGAACGTCGCCTATGTGCGGCATACCGGGCGCTACCAGGGACTCGCCGACGTCTTCGCCGACCTGTTTGCCAGGCTCATGCAATGGGCGCAGCCGCGGGGCCTTGTCGTGCCCGACAGCCGGTTCCTCTCCGTCTACCACGACAATCCGAGCATCACCGAAGATGACCGGCTGCGAGTCAGCGTATGTATCACGGTGCCGCGGGGCACGGAAACATCGGGTGACGTCGGCCAGATGGTCGTCGAGGGGGGGCGTTTCGCCGTCGGGCGCTT
>CBFDAN010000312.1:0-2738 GCA_965602815.1 uncultured bacterium | reverse complement strand
TTGATCGACGATGCGAGCGAGGCGAATCCGAGGAGCTGCGCACCGATCGAGTAGTAGTCCATGCGCACGTATTCCTGGATCTGCGTCGAGAGGGGCGCGTAGCCGGTCCAGGCGCCGTCCGGTGACCCCCCGAGGAAGAACGAGGACGTCAGCAGGATGACGCTGAAGAGGAACAGCCAGTACGCGAAGGCGTTCAGCCGCGGGAACGCAACATCCCGGGCGCCGATCATGAGCGGTATGAAGTAGTTCTGGAACGCGGCGGCGATCGGCATGATGACGGCGAACACCATCGTGAGACCGTGCATGGTGAACAACTGGTTGTATGCGTCCGCGGACACCAATGTGCCGTTCGCGGTCGCCAGCTGGGTCCGGATCAGCAACGCCTCGAGGCCACCGACGATGAAGAAGACCAGCGACGAGACGGCGTAGAGGATGCCGATCCGTTTGTGGTCGATCGTCGTGATCCAGCTCCAGAGACCCTTCGTCGAGGGTGTGTAGCCGAGATCGTCGTTGGTTGTGGTCAACGCCACGAGACAGCTCCTCGGGTGGTTCGATTGATCACTTCCACGACTCCAGCAATTCGACGAGTTCCTGGATTTGCCGCTCATCGAGGCCGTAGTCCGGCATACCTAGGATCAGCCCTTCGGAGAGATCATTCAACTCCGGTGCCATCGGCTTCACCGACTCCGGATTGTCGATCCACTGGGCAAGATGCTCCGCCGTGTTCTCTTCGACGGCCGCGGCGAGCGACGTCCGACTCCCGAAGTGCGTGAGATCCGGGCCGAGCGCCACACCGACGACCTCAACGGAGCCGTCGGCCGCAGCCACCTTTGCCTGGTGGCACGTGGTGCAGAGCTGGTTGAACGTCTCGTATCCCGCAGCGGCAGCACCGGTCGTCGGAATCGGTGATGCCTCGAGCTGTTCGGCCGCCCAAACATCAAAATCGTCTTCGGCGTCAACAAACACACGGAATCGCATGTCGGCGTGGGCGAGACCGCAGTACTCAGCACACTGTCCGGGAACCATCTGCCCCGCGATATCCGCATCGGGGGTGATCTTGATGACCGTATCCCGGCCCGGTACGACGTCACGTTTGCCCGCAAGACTCGGAACCCAGAAGCTGTGAATCACATCAACCGACGTCATCGTGAGCTCAGACGTCATGCCGGCCGGGATGTGCATCTCATTTGCGGTCGTGAGCGGGCGGCCATTTTCGTCGAGAATGTCCGGATACTGGAACTCCCACCACCATTGGTGACCGATCACTTCGACACGGAGGAAGTCGCCCTCCGCCGGGCTCCGGAGGTCGAAGAGGGTGGTGAGTGTCGGAATGGCGATGACCACGAGGATGAGCACGGGGATGATCGACCAGACGATCTCGAGGCGGGTGTTGCCGTGAACCTGCTTTGGTTCCTGTTCGTTGCCCGGCCGTTTCCGGAACCGCACAATCGCGTAGACCAACGCCCCTCCAACGATGACGAAGACGGCGGTCCCGAGCCAGAAGATGAAGTCCCACAGCTTGTCGATCGACTCAGCTTCGACAGAACGTGGGTTCAGCGACGACTGAGGAAGCGTGCTTGAACACGATGCCAGGAAGAGCGCGCCGACCGCGATCACCACAATGGTGATGCGGAGCAGGAGGCGGCGTCGAGCGGCGTCGTTGCCAGCGATTTTGTTCACGTAGTTCCCCAGGACGGCGACCGAAGTGAGCGAGATGGTAAACCACCGGACCGTTTGCAGCAACGAGCTTTGTCGGAGAATGGCGCTAGGTCGCGGATTCGATCTCCGAAGGGGCGAATCGAGCCGCGAGCCAGGTGGTGAGCGGAACCGCTGCGACGAGACCGATACTCCCTACCAGTGTCCGGACGATCTCGACCGCAACGACCTCGCTGTTGGCGATCGTGCCGAGCGATTGGCGGGCAAGGATGAAGAGGATCAAGAGCGGCAGCGAGGCCCCTGCGTAGGCAAGCAGCAGAGTGTTGACGATTGATGCGATGTGATCGCGCCCAACGCGGAGCGCTCGACGGAAGAGTCCGGCGCTGCCCAGTGAAGGGCTTGCTGCCTTCAGCTCCCACACCGTCGCTGCCTGCGTGATCGTCACGTCGTCCAGGGCCCCGGCTGCACCGAGCACGATCCCGGCGAGCAGCAGGCCGGTGACGTCGATACCTTCGAAGAATGTCAGAAGGGACGTCTCCTCGGTGACGAAGCCGGAGAACCGAGCCATTCCGACCACGATTGAGGACAGCACCGCCGTCAGGATCAGAGCCGACGTCATGCCAAAGAGCGCGATTGTTGTCATTCTCCCGAAGCCGTGGGCGAGGTACATGGTCACGTAGGCGATGGCCGCGGATCCGAACGCGGCAACGAGCACGGCGTTCCGACCGTCGAGAATCGCGGGCAGCACAAACATGAGGAGGATCAGGATGCTGATAGCCAAGCCGACAAGTGCGCTCGCACCGCGCCAGCCGCCGAGCAAGACGACGACGCCTGCGAAGACAACGGCGACGATCAGGAGCACGAGGCGTCGATCGAAATCCGCGAACTGGTAGAGCGATTGCGGGTCAACCGGTCGAACCGAGAGGATCTCGATTCGATCCTGGTCGTACAAGAAGTCGATGAGCGCTTCGTCTCCGACCTCGAGGGAGGCTGCATCTTCTCCTGGATAGGCCTCGAACTTGGCGCTCCTCCCCTGCTCGCCGTCGTCGATCAAGAGATCGATGGCGACACACTCCGCTTGA
>CBFDAN010000311.1:0-2755 GCA_965602815.1 uncultured bacterium | reverse complement strand
TGATCTTCCGGAACCTTCCCTCGCCGGGGATCTGCGCAGAGCATCGAAGGGTGGGGAAGTGGTACGAATTGACCACACGTCGATCGCGTCCGGGGAGCGCAAGGTGCGCGAGATCGAGCCGTGGTCCGTGTTCAGCACACTAGGAAACTGGTATGTCTCGGGGCACTGTAGAACCGCCGACGCCGAGCGTGTGTTCCGGATCGATCGAATCCGAGCCGTGGTACCGACGGGGGAGCAGTTCGATGCAAGACCGGCGTCTTATCAGCCCGCAGTTCGCTACACGCCGAGCGACGAGGACGCCCGCGCGATCATCCGACTCGAGGACTCAGCCCGATGGGTTGCCGAGTACTACCCGGTCGATGTTCTGGACGCCGCCGTAGACGGAATGACTATTCGGATGAGTGTGGGAGATCCTGCCGTCGCCGCTCGCCTTCTCGTCCGGTTGGGCGACACAGCGAAGCTTGTCGAGGGTCCAGAGGTAGCGCTCGCGACCGCCGGTCTCCGTGATCGAATCCTGGCGCGCTACGCCGGTCACACATGAAATGACTAGTTGGAAATAGTCATTTAGAGAATCGCTCGAATGCCGATGAGTTATGCGACGCTGGCAACGGAGCAAGACAGCATGACCACCATCCGAACGACCTGCACCACCTGCGGAGATGTAGAACTCACGATCGACGACGTCGGTCTCGAGATGGCTGCCGGATCCGACGAAGGTCGCTACCGCTTCAACTGCCCATTCTGCGGAACGACACAACGACGGCCTGCCAGCCCTCGAGTCGTGAGCGTCCTCCTCGCTACCGGTGTCGGATACGACATCGTGGCGACGGCCAGCCCGATCACCGAAGAGGAGATCGAGGCATTCTCCCAGGCACTCGACGGCCAAGAGTGGTTCTGGGAACTCGCCGCAACAGATTCGTGACCGGGCAGGCATGAGCTGAGGGGTCATCGGTGCCTCCGGGATTGATCCCGGAGGCGCCATAGGTTCTAAGGTCGAACTCCCCGGACCGCATGCTGCCTCTCAAGCCCTACCATCACGAACATGGGAGGCTGTTGTTGTCTGAGATTGTGGTGATGGTCATCGTTGGCGAGCCCATCCGGATGCCCCATCTCTCCAGAGCCTTGGCGTATTCATGAACAAGGTGTGGAACCCATCAGGCGCGGAGGCCGACACGCCGAACGACTCGGCGGCTGCAGCGTGACGGTGCACCACCGGGAAGTGCTCACGGGGGGCCTGCGGACAGCTCGTTGGACGTCTCGCTCATGACCGACCGGCTCGGTGATGCCGCGCGTGCGTTTCTTTCGAGTGAGGCGTTCCAGCCAGATCCGTTCCAGCTCGAGGCGATCGCGGGCATCGAACGAGGCGCATCGGTCGTTGTGACGGCTCCGACCGGATCGGGAAAGACACTGGTAGCAGAAGCGGCTATCGAAATCGCACTTGCCGCCGGTAAGCGGGCGTTCTACACGACGCCGGTCAAGGCGCTTTCCAACCAGAAGTACCGAGATCTGATCGAGCGATACGGTGAGAGCCAAACCGGGCTTCTCACCGGAGACAACAGTATGAACGGGGAGGCTCCGGTGGTGGTCATGACCACCGAAGTGTTGCGGAACATGATCTATGCCGGATCGGTTGCGCTCGACGGACTGGGCGTGGTGATCCTGGACGAGGTGCACTATCTCCAGGACCGCTACCGCGGCTCCGTGTGGGAGGAGACAATCATCCACCTTCCGCCCGAGATCCAACTCGTCAACCTATCGGCGACGATCGCCAATGGAGCGGAGTTTGCGGGTTGGGTGCGGTCGCGGAGAGGTACAACAGAGTTGGTCGTTGAAGAGGAACGACCAGTGCCGCTTGAGTCGATGTACCTCCTGCGCGATCGCTACCACGGTGACGCAGTCGAGTGGTTTCCGGTCTTCGGAAAGGACGGTATCCGAGCCAACCCGCGCGTCATCAGCCTTCTACGCAAGGGGAAAGGGCGCCATCGCCGTTTCGCCACCCCACGCCGGCTCGAGGTCGCCGAGGCGTTGCTTGCCGCCGGGAGGCTGCCTGCCATCTACTTCATCTTCTCCAGGGCAGGATGTGATCAGGCGGCACGGTCGATCGCTTCGGCTGGACTTCGCTTGACGTCGTCGGACGAACGCGAGGTGATCCGCTCGTTCGCATCCGAGGCCACGGCCCATCTCGATCCAACGGACCTCGGGGTGCTCGGCTACGAATCGTGGCTCGCCATGCTCGAAAGCGGGGTCGCGGCACACCATGCCGGGATGGTCCCGGCAGTCAAGGAGGCCGTTGAGGAGCTGTTTGCCGCCGGGTGTATCAAGCTCGTCTTCGCCACCGAGACGCTTGCGCTCGGCATCAACATGCCGGCGAAGGCGGTCGTTCTGGAGTCCTTCAGCAAGTTCAACGGTGAGTCGCACGAACTCCTACGAGCAGGCGACTACACCCAGCTGACCGGCCGAGCGGGTCGAAGGGGGATCGATGATCACGGCACCGCAGTCGTTCTCTACAGCTCATACGTGCCATTCAAGAAAGTTGCGGAAGTCGCAGCGATGGGGAGTCATCCCCTCGTGTCGTCGTTCGAACCTTCGTACAACATGGCGGTCAACCTCGTCGCCAACTATCCCAGAGCCAGAGCGCAGGAGCTGCTTCGGGCCTCGTTCGCCCAGTTCAGAGTGCAAGAGCGGGCGCGCCAACTCGATGGACGTATCGCAGAACGGGAAGCCGAGGTGGAGCGGTACCTCGCGGCGGCCCAAT
>CBFDAN010000310.1:0-2761 GCA_965602815.1 uncultured bacterium | reverse complement strand
AAGATGGGTCAGCGCTCGCACTTCATCGTTCAGGGTTATCCAACTCCACCATTGGCTTCCAGGACCGGTCCTGCCGCCTGCGCCGAGCTTGAAGGGCAACAGGAGGCGCTGGAGCGCCCCGCCGTCCTTCGAGAGCACAATCCCGGTTCGAGGGTGGACAACCCGAATGCCCGCGTCCGCCGCAGGCTGCGCTGCGGACTCCCATGCGGCGGTGACGTCGGCGAGGAAGCCTGTGCCCTGGGACGCCGTCTCGTCGAGAATCTCGTCGCGGCGGTCCCCGTACCAGCCGATCGCTGATGCAGACACCATGACCGAAGGTTTGGGATCGAGCTCGGCGAGTGCCGAAGCCAGGAGGCCAGTACCGAGGACCCGGCTATCAAGGATTTCCTTCTTGTATGACTCGGTCCAGCGTCGGTCACCGATCCCGGCCCCAGCAAGATGAAGGACGACGTCTGCCCCTTCGAGGCCAGCTGTGTCGATCGTGCCGGTCGCCGGATTCCATTGGACCTCGTCGGACCCCTGCGGATCACCTCGGACGAGGCGTACCACATCGTGACCGTCCGCACGCAGCGACGCCACCAGTGGGCGACCGATGAGGCCGGTGGATCCGCTTACGATGACCTTCATGACCACTCCTTCTGTGCCACCGACATGAAGGGCGGCACGACGCGGTGGGCGATTGCTCCTCCTTCGGAGCGTAGTGGGCCGACGGATGACGATCGGCAGCCAGCTGTCGGCGTAATCGCGACCGGTCAGCCGGCGACGGGTATCGCGTAGGCGACAACGTTGTCTTCGTAACTGCGCAGCGACCGGTTGAAGTCACCACCACACGTGATCAACGTCAGGACAGGGTCACCGTCTTTCGCGAAGACCCGATCGTCCGGAAGCTCCTGCTTGTCGTATTGGGCGAGCTCAACGATTTCGAACTCGCGCTCCGTGCCATCGTCGAACGCCACCACAACACGTTCACCGATCTCCACGTCGGCGAGGTAGCGAAAGACGCCGGGTTCGCCATTGAACGAGATGTGCGCGGCGAGCACGGAGGACCCCGGTTCCCCGGGTGTTGGATTGAATCGGTACCAACCAACGTTGTCGGCGCCGGGGATCTCCATGTCGCCGTTCTCCTCAACACCCACATCAATCACAGGAGCTTCAGCAACACCGATACCTTCGATCGAGATCGAGGTCGGAACCGCACGATCGCCCACATGGTCCTCGACGTCGTAGCGGGCAGATCCGAGAGGTACCACCGACTCGGCAAGCGGCGAGCGGGCCGGTGTTGTGTCTGCCGGCTCCTCGACTGGCACCGTCGTTGCGGTGGTGACGGGTGCGGCGACGGTTGTCGTGGTTGCGGGGATCTCGTCGACCGAATCGGCGGAAGCCGAGCTGCACGCGGCGCCGATCAGGGCGATCAGCAGGAGAAGGATGGCGGCTGGGAGTTTCATGGTTTCACGATCGAATGGGGGCGGGACGATGTGTCCCGCCCCCATTCTCCTTCATTCGTTGCTTTTTCGTCAGTTCGAGCGGCGGGCGAGGGTGAGACCTCCGCCGACTGCAAGGGTGGCGATAACAAGCATTCCGGCGACGGCCGTCATTGAGACGCCGCTTTCAACGGGGCTGTTCCCGGTCTGAACGGCCGCAGGAGCGGCGCCAAGACCGGTGATCGACTCGGTCAACACGGTCAGCGTCTCGTCATCGAGCGAACCAACTGCGTAGACGATCAGCGACGTGCCGTCCGGGAGCGCGATATCGGCTGGGCCAATCACGACCGGCTCATCGGCGCCGGTGGGGACCACCTCGACGCTGTAGGTCGCGGCGGGCAGGTCAGCCTTGGCTTCGTTCGGGTTGCTGAGGTTGCTGAACGCAACCGCACCATCAGCCTTCACGTCCACGGCCGGGGCGGCAGCGGTGTGACGAACCTGCAGGCGGCCGTTGCCGGCATCGATCGCCGACGTGTCGTTTTCAAACGCCTTCAGCGAAGGAGTACCAGACGCGTCCAGATACGCGATCACCGAGTAGTTGCCCGAAGCCGGAACATCGAAGTCAACCGGACCAATCGCAACAGTATCGGTGCCTGCGACCACGACCGTGAGGCCGGTCAAGGTTGCGCCTGCGAGTGACGACAGATCCTGTGTATCGCCGAAGTTGAAGTCGGTGAACACCGCTTCGCCGTCCACGATCACATCAACGGGAGTATCCGGGATTCCGTGAATCAGGTGGATACGTGCTTCGCTCTGAGCCATTGCGGGTGCTGCAATCGCCAGAGTCATCAGGGTTGCGGCGAATACCGCAATGAGCTTCTTCATTCTGCCCCTCCTTTTTGGGGTCGACTGCACAGTGTTCGGGCCCACGCCTCCAATCGGATGAGATTTCGTAGCAACTTTCTTCAATGCGGCCGCGAGGGCTCCCATCGATAGGCGGGATCCGCCGAGCTGGGATTCCACTCCTCCGATCGGATCGAGTGCGGGCGCATAGTCGATCCACTGCGGGCCACAGCTTCGTAGTACGGTCGGAAGCGAGGTCATCATGAGAATCGCCGTCACGGGCGCAACCGGATATATCGGAGGCAGACTCGTCCCACGACTGATTGCCGAGGGACACGAAGTTGTATGCCCTGCGCGCAACCCGGCGAAGCTCGCCGGACGTTCGTGGACCGATGCCGTCGAGGCCGTGACGGCAGACGTCCTCCAGCCCGACACCCTCGTCGATGCACTCGCCGGCTGTGACGTCGCCTACTACCTCATCCATTCGATGGGCAGCG
>CBFDAN010000309.1:0-2764 GCA_965602815.1 uncultured bacterium | reverse complement strand
GCTGCACCACCTGCATCGGGAATTCTGGGCCGCTTCCTGCGCCGATCGCTGCGGGCGTCGAGGATGCCAACCTCGTTGTGACCTCAGTGCTGTCTGGGAATCGGAACTTCGAGGGTCGGATCAGCCCGCACGTGCGCGCGAACTACCTAGCCTCGCCGCCGCTCGTTGTGGCATATGCCATTGCGGGAACCGTGGACATCGACCTTGCGACCGAACCTCTCGGCGTCGACCGCGACGGGGCGGCCGTGTACCTCGCGGATCTTTGGCCGACGCAGGATGAGGTGGCGGACGTTGTCGCATCGTCGGTGGATCGCGCCCAGTTCACCACGGAGTACGGCGCCGTATTCGACGGATCGGAGGAGTGGCGCGCGGTCGACTCGGGCACCGAGGCGATCTACACCTGGAATTCCGACTCGACGTACGTTCAGGAACCACCGTTCTTCGTCGATCTCGCACCGAACCCGAAGGCGATCACCTCGATCGACGGCGCGAGGGTCCTTCTGAAGCTGGGCGATTCAGTCACGACCGACCACATCAGTCCTGCCGGTGCGATCGCTGCCGACACTCCGGCGGGCCGCTACCTCATCGAGCAGGGGATACAGCCGCCGATGTTCAATAGCTACGGGTCGCGTCGCGGCAACGATCGGGTTATGACCCGAGGCACGTTCGCGAATGTCCGGGTTCGCAACCAGCTCGCCCCCGGGACAGAGGGCGGCTGGACGCTGGACTTTCTCGACGGTGAGGTCAAGCCGGTGTACGACGCGTCGATGCACTATCAGGCCGAAGGTGTGCCGCTCGTGGTGCTCGCCGGCAATGACTATGGCATGGGGTCATCGAGAGATTGGGCGGCGAAGGGGACGTTCCTCCTCGGCGTCAAAGCTGTGATCGCCGAGAGTTTCGAGCGAATTCACCGATCGAATCTCGTGATGATGGGTGTGCTGCCCCTGACATTCGTGGAAGGCGAGAGTGCAGACCAACTCGGTCTCGATGGCACCGAAGTGTTCTCCGTCGATGTCGACGACACCTTGACTCCCAGGCAGTCCGTCGCGGTCACGGCGACGAAGGCCGACGGGACGACGGTCGCGTTCACGACGATCGCTCGCTGTGACACTCCCATCGAAGTCGACTACCTCCGCCATGGCGGAATCCTGCACATGGTCATCCGCGAGATGGTGGGGTAGCAGACTCGAGACATGAGACCCGAGATGCGAGACTCGAGATGTGAGATTCGAGATATGAGACACAAGACATGAGGCCGGTCTCGTGTCTCAGGTCTTGCGTCTAGTCATTTGGTCGTTCGCGGCGAGCACGCGCAGGGCGTTGTCTCCGAGGACACCGCGGATATCCCGCTCCGTCCAGCCGCGCCGCAGCAACTCAACCGTGATCGCCGGATAACACGTGACGTCTTCGAGGCCGATCGGCGTTGCGTCGACACCGTCGTAGTCGGAGCCGAGGCCGACATGGGCGGCACCGGCGACGTCCGCGACGTACTCGATGTGGTCCACCACTTCCGAGGTCGTGACTTCCGGGTACGGATCGTCTTCGAGCATGCGCTCCAGTTCCGTTTCGACGGCGGCGTCATCGTCGAGTTCGGCCATCAACTTTCGAGCGATCTCAAATCGGCCCATGGATTGTTCCGCGGCTTCGCTGTTCACGAACGGTGGATAGAAGTTGACCATGACAACACCGTTGTTGTCTCGCACCAACCCGAGGACATCGTCGGGAACGTTCCTCGGGTGCGGAGCGATAGCGAACGCGCTCGAGTGCGACGCCATGACCGGGCGATCGCTCACGGAAAGGGCATGGCGCATCGTGTCGGCAGAGACGTGGGAGATGTCGATCACCATCCCGATCCGGTTCATCTCTCGAACGACACCTTCGCCGAAGTCCGTGAGCCCGCCGTGCCGGCGTTCATCGGTCGCGGAGTCCGCCCAATCGATCGTGTCCCCGTGGGTCAGTGTCATATAGCGAACGCCGAGGCGTCGCAGCGTGCGCAATGCGGCCAGGGAGTTCTCAATCGCGTGCCCACCCTCGGCACCCATCAAGGAAGCCGTCACGCCGAGCTTGCGGGCAGCGACGACATCCGCTGCCGAATCCGCCTGGGCGAGCCGATCGCATCGGTCGGTCATCCGTCTGACGAGATCGATCTGCTCAATCGTCGTGCGAAACGGTGTCGAGTCCCATGCCGGAACGAACACGGACCAGAATTGTGCTCCGACGCCGCCCCGCTCGAGACGCGGGACGTCGGTGTGATAGCCGTCGAGGGAAAGGCACGGGTCGGCACCCTCGAGGTTGGACTCCGCTTTGATGCGCAGCGCCCACGGGAGGTCGTTGTGCCCGTCGATGACGGGCAGCGAGGCGTGGATCGATCGGGCGTGCCGCGTGTAGTCAGTCATCGGCGAGCCATGGTTCGACGGTCACGCCGAGGCCGTCGGCGATCCGGTTGACGTATGCGAAGTACGCCGTCACCTCGGCGATATCGAGGATGTCCCGATCTGAGAATCCAACGGAGCGGAGAGCTTCGATGTCGGCTGACTCGATGTCCGCCGGTGAGCGCGTGAGCTGTTCAACGTAGCGGAACATCGCAACCCGCCGGTTGTCCAGGCCTGCGGTCATCCAGTCGCTTTCGATAGCAGCGAGGAGTTCATCGTCTTTGAGGAGGCGGCGCAGACCGCGCCGGTGATGGGTCAGTCAGTAGTGGCACTCGTTGATGGAGCTAACCAGTACCGCGATCATCTCCCTGTCGGCCTTGCGGAGGGTCGCC
>CBFDAN010000308.1:0-2782 GCA_965602815.1 uncultured bacterium | reverse complement strand
TCGAGGACCCGTGTCCGACGTATGGCCCTGACGGCTCCTACCAGTATGCTCTCGAGGCGCTTGCAGGTGACCTTGTGTTCGTAACACCAACTGCCCGGCTCGAACTCAACGGCTGATTGTCAATCGATCGCGGCCCGTGGCTACCAAACCGGCCGGGGTACACTTCAAGTCGTACACCGCCGACCGCACTCCGGTTTGGCGACGAAAGCGGCCTACCGGCTGCCAGATCCTGTCCCCACGGGGACCATTCGCATCGCGAATGCCCAGAGGAGTTGATATCGATGCGCTCGTATGAGCTGATGATCATCCACCGACCTGACATGGTCGAGACGGATGTCCGCAAACAGGTCGAGGAAGTCTCCGCGACAATCGACACCAGCGGCAACGTCGCAGGAACCGATTTCTGGGGCAAGCGACGCTTCGCCTACGAGATCGACCACATGAACGAGGGCTACTACTCCGTTGTCGACTTCGAAGGGGAGACGGTTCTCGTTGACGCGCTCGACCGGGCGCTGTCACTGTCCGATGCCGTCGTCCGACACAAGATCGTGCGGAGACACGATCGAGAGCGTTGATTCCTGTCACACGCTCCCCTCATGATGCAGGGGAGTGGGGGAAGAGAGAAGAGAGAACATGAGCAATGTGAACAGTGTGACCCTGATCGGCAACCTCGTTGAAGATCCCGAACTGCGATTCACTCCCAGCGGTGTTGCGATGACCAAGGTTCGCTTCGCCGTCAACAAGCGGTATCAGAGCCAGGGCGAATGGCAAGAAGAGACGAGTTTCTTCGGCGGTACGTGCTGGCGAGACATGGGCGAGAACGTCGCCGAATCCCTGACCAAGGGAGCCCGCGTCGTCGTCGTCGGCGAGCTGCAGCAACGCTCCTGGGAGACCCAGGATGGCGACAAACGATCGATCGTCGAGGTCGACATCAAGGAGATCGGTCCTTCCCTGCGTTGGGCCACTGCAACCGTCACGAAGACACCCCGTGCCGACGGTGGCTGGTCTGGTGGAGACCAGGGCCAGGGCCAGGGCCAGAGCCAGCCGGCCGCTCCGGTCGCTCGCACGGACTACGGGCCCGACGAAGCGCCCTTCTAAAGGAGAACATCGATGCCGAAATCTAGGAGTACGAAGAGGCGACGCCGCCCCGTCTTCGACAACCGTCGCAGAAAGCGGATCGTCTACCGCTTCAAAGACGACGAGTTTGTCGACTACAAAGACGTTGCGCTGCTGCGCAAGTTCATGTCAGACCGCGGCAAGATCCGGTCGCGCCGCGTCACCGGTCTGAGCGAGAAGCGTCAGCGTGAAGTGGCAACGGCGATCAAGAACGCACGTGAGATGGCGTTGCTGCCCTACTTGGCAACGAGGCCGAAGGCATGAAGGTCATTCTCACCAAGGACGTCGAGGACCTGGGCAACAAGGGCGCAGTCGTCAACGTCGCAGATGGATACGCACGGAACTATCTCGTGCCGCGTTCGCTCGCCGTCAAGGCCACAGACGGTGCGCTGCGCCAGGCCGAGGCCATGCGGATTGCGCGCGAAGAGGCGCTCATCGCCGCCCGCCAGGAAGCGGAGGGCTACGCCCAGTCGCTCACCGGGACGCGGGTGGTCGTGGCGGCCCGCGCCGGCGACGAAGGGAAGCTCTTCGGATCGATCGGCGATGCAGACATCGCCGCGGCGATCACGAAGTTCACCGGAATCACGGTTGATCGCAGGATCGTCGAGATCGAGGCCCCCATCCGGGAGATCGGTCTTCACGAGGTGATGCTGCGGCCGCATCCCGAGGTCGAATTTGCGGTTACGCTGGATGTCATTCCGGCGTAGCTGGCGCCAACACGAAACTGGTCGGGCCCGTCGCAAGGCGGGCCCGACTCGCGCAATCAGCGATTGCGCGAAAACAAAACCCGGGACGCGGAAAACAGTTGGCCGGAGGTGGATCGATCGCAGACTCCGGGTCGTAGACTCGCCGCACTTCTGACGGCGCATAGGTGTTCGACGAATTTCTGTCACACCAACGTGTCACGATGGTGGCAGCGGGTCGGATGAGAACGAACGGAGAATTTGTGACGAGTGTGGCTGAACGCCCAACAGGGGCGCGCGGGCTCCAGGTGCCCCCGCACAGCATCGAGGCTGAGGAATCGGTGCTCGGGGCGGTCCTCCTGTCTGCGGACGCGGCCAACATCGCGCTTGAAACGCTCAAAGCCGAGGACTTCTATCGTCCGGCCCACCAGCAGGTCTTCGAAGCTGTTCACACCCTATTCGACGCCAACGAGCCGATCGACGCGGTAACCGTCTCCGAGATGCTCCGGCGCGACGGCGCACTAGAGCGACTTGGCGGCGTCGCCTTCCTCACCCGCCTCCTCGACACCGTTCCGACCACCTCCAACGTTGACTACTACGCAGGAATCGTCGAAGAACACGCGCTACGTCGGCGCCTCATGCGCGTCGGCGGCACTATCGGCGGAATCGCCTCGGAGATGAGCGAACCCATCGCCGACGTCATCGACCGGGCGGAACAGGAAGTGTTCCAAGTTGCAGAGCGCCGTGTCGGCGAAGGCCTGGCGCCGATCGATCCACTCCTCGGTCCGGCAATCGAGCGGGCCGAAGAACTCCAACGCCTCGGCTCCGAGGTCACCGGCCTCCCGACCGGGTTCCGGGATCTCGATCGGAAGCTCGCCGGCCTTCATCCGACGAACCTCGTCGTGATCGCTGCCCGTCCGGGCATGGGGAAGACCACCCTCGCACTCAATATCGCCGAGAACGTCGCTCGCAACGACCATCCG
>CBFDAN010000307.1:0-2791 GCA_965602815.1 uncultured bacterium | reverse complement strand
GACATCACCCAAGGACCCCGCTGACAGCTAGCTGCCCGTCCGGCCGCCCATATCGGCACCTATGGGCGGGTGATCGACTGAAGATGTGGGCTACCTTCTGGGCCAACTTGTTGAGAAGCCCCGAGCATGGTGCGCTCGGGGCTTCTGTGGTTGGGCCGTTTCGGGTCATGCCCAGGACTTTGGCATACAGCCGTCTGAGCAGTGCGCCACGCGTGGGATCGCGTATCTCTTCATGCTCTTGTTCTCCTTTCCAATAGGAAGTTCTCTTGAATAGCGGGTCTCAACCATGGGGTTTGGTCGGAGGGACTGCGTCGCTGTCAGTACCGATGACTTGCCTGGCTCGTTCTTCGAGCCGTTGTTTGGCGTCGTTCACATCTTCGATGGCTTCTCGGAGCTGTTCGAGCTCTCCTGATCGCACCTTGATGCCTTCGCTGATGAACAGGGCGGCGGCTTCTGAACGGCTCTTGACGGCTCCGGTTGCGATCCAGAGGTCGAGTGTGTCGCTTGTGTCTTCGTCGATGCGAACCATCACGACCTGATCGCGGGCGGCTCTACCCATTTCGGCGACGGTTGTCTTCATGTCGCCTGTCAGACACATCACCGTGCAGTTGGCAGGGTCGTCGTCGCCCGCTAACCCGATGCGGAAGTCGATGCCGTGGTCTTTGAGGGTCTTGGATATTTCGGTGTATAGATCGGCCATGTGCTGAGTGTAATACACTTACAGATTACGTGCAAGATGTAATCCTGCTGCCGCATCGTCCCAAACGGTCGAGATCCACCCCGCACATAACGCGCTCTCCTGCTGTATCTGTGGGTGGTTTGGAGGGGTGTTGGCGCGGTTGCACCCTGTCTGCTTCTAGGTTTCGCGCTGTCTAAAGGCTCGAAACCACGGGGAGCAGAACAGGGTGCAGATCAACAGTGTATGGGGACGTGCGTGTGGGTTGACACGCAGCGTTGTCGAGGGTGTCCATTTCGACGATACGCAGGACGCAGTTGTCGTCTCTGTCCGTCCAAATGCCAGGGCGCGGAGCCGGTGTGGCCGGTGCGGTCGCCGATCGCCGGGCTATGACCAGGGGCCTGGCCGGCGACGTTGGCGTGGCCTTGATGCGGGCACTACCCGGGTGTTTGTCGAGGCCGACGCCCCGCGGGTCCGGTGCCGTGTGCACGGTCCGACCGTCATTCAGGTGCCGTGGGCGCGACACGATGTGGGTCACACCCGCGATTTCGATGCGATGGCGGCGTGGCTTGCGGTGAGGACATCGAAGTCGGCGACGTGCCGGCTGTTGCGGGTTGCGTGGCGGACGGTCGGGTCGATCATCACCCGCGTCAACAGTGATGTCGAAGCCGTGGTGGATCGCCTAGATGGTTTACGTCGGATCGGGATCGATGAGATCTCGTACAAACGGTCGCACCGCTATCTGATCGTCGTCGTCGACCACGACACCGGCCGCCTCGTGTGGGCCGGACCCGGACGGTCCGAAGCCGCATTGAACCGCTTCTTCGACGACCTCGGCGACGCCCGGGCAGCCGAACTCACGCATGTTTCAGCGGATATGGCTGACTGGATCGCCAAAGCAGTCGCCCGGCGTGCCCCGAACGCGATCCGGTGCGCTGACCCGTTCCATATCGTGGCGTGGGCGATCGAAGCACTCGACATCGAACGACGCCGAGCCTGGAACCAAGCCAAAGGCCGCACCATCCCCACGTCGGCTGGTCGGCGGGGACGCACGACTGGTGATTCACGGCGGATCGCCCGGTCACGCTACGCCTTGTGGAAGAACCCCACAGATCTCAACGGCCGGCAACGCCAACAACTCGACTGGATCGCCAAGACCGACCCGAGACTCTGGCGCGCCTACCTCCTCAAAGAAGGACTCCGCTACGTCTTCGCCGTCAAAGGACCCGAAGGCAGAGACGCCCTCGACCGGTGGCTGTCGTGGGCTCGACGGTCACGACTCGAATCGTTCGTCCACCTCGCCAAAAGGATCACGCAACACCGCGAAGCGATCGACGCGAACCTCGAACACGGCCTCTCCCAAGGACTCATCGAATCCACAAACACCAAGATCCGGCTCCTCACCCGAATCGCGTTCGGATTCCACGGCCCACAACCCCTCATCGCCCTCGCACTCCTCGCCCTCGGCAGCCACCCACCACAACTCCCAGGCCGAAACTGACCCACACATACAGCAGGAGAGCGACATATGGGCGGCCGGGAGTCTGTCCAGCAAGAGTGAGTTGGGAGGCCGTGCCTTTCGAACGGTCGCTGGTGCTAGGTTGCCGTGATGAGCTTGCGGTGGCAGTGCATGAACATCGACAGCGTTGATCCCGTTCCGCTCGCGAGATGGTGGGCTGACCTACTCGGCTGGCGTATCACGTTCGAGGAACCCGATGAGGTTGTGCTCGAACCGCCGGAAGGCTCGCCGGAGGATGGTGTGTCGCCCGACATGCTGTTTGCCCGGGTTCCAGAGACTAAGCGGGTCAAGAACCGGCTCCACATTGACCTGCGTCCTGATGATCAGGCGCTGGAGGTCGCGCGAGCAGAGGCTCTCGGTGCCCGTCGAGTCGATGTCGGCCAGACCGACGCCGTGACGTGGGTTGTCATGGCTGACCCCGAAGGCAACGAGTTCTGCATCCTCCGGGCACTGGAATCCGACGACACGCCTTAGCCCATCGCAGCTCCCGGCCACCACCCACGTGGAGCCCCACGGATCTGCACCCACCCATATCGGCACCTATGAGCGGCGGTGTGGTGGCAGCTCGCAGTGTCGAGCGCAGCCTGCTGCTCGTT